>CAZNLP010000006.1:0-34652 GCA_964574015.1 uncultured Clostridia bacterium
AGCAAGATATGCTGGAAAATACTATAGAAACACTTATAAAGTTAATAGATAAAAAGGAAGTGATTTCTTGACTTATATAAAGAACAGAGATGAAATATTATCTGTTGGAAATTCAAGATTAAAAAAAGATATGCTTAATATAATTGAAGAAGGACTGTATGATGCCGATCCATATATACAAACCAAAAAATTTGTCAAGCTTGAAGGTAGTATATTGAAATTTGATGATTTGAGTTTTAACTTAGAAGAAGTTGGAAATGTTTATGTAATAGGTGCAGGCAAAGCTACATATCCTATAGGAAAGGCTTTGAACGAAATACTTTTAGATAAAATAAAAGATGGTATAATTACCTGTAAACATGGACATGGAGAAAAATTATCTAACTTAAGACTTTATAATGGGAATCACCCTGTTCCCGATGAAAACGGAATCAAGTCATCAAAGGAAATGTTAAAAATAGCTAAAAAAACTAAGAAAAATGATTTAGTTATTTTCTGTATTACTGGAGGAAGTACTTCTCTAATGCCTTTACCTATAGATGGAATCAGTTTAAAAGATTTAATTAAAACATATGATATTTTGTTGAAAAGTAGTGCTAATGTTATAGAAATGAATGCTGTTAGAAAACACCTATCTAAAATAAAAGGAGGACGACTTGCCGAAAGCATCCATCCTGGAGCTGACATAGTAAACATAACTGTTTCAGACGTTATTGGTGATAAATTAGATTATATAACCGGACCAACTGTGCCGGACAGTTCTACTTTAGATGATGCAAGAGCAACTTTAGATAAGTATAGGTTGTGGGACAAACTACCTTATAGTGTAAGAAATTTTTTGAAAAATGCTGGGGAAGAATTTGAAACTCCAAAATATTTATCGGATCATAAAATCCACAACTTTATGATTGTAAAGGGAGATGCTGCATGTGAAGGCTCTTTAAGAAAAGCAAAAGAATTAGGATATAATAGTATAATCTTATCATCAATGTTTGAAGGGGAAAGCAAGGATATTGGAGCAGCTTTTGCCGCTATTGGGAAAGAAATTTCTGAAAAAAACAGACCTTTAAATCCTCCAGCTGTAGTAATTGGTGGTGGAGAAACTACTATGAAAATAAGTGGAAATGCTGGAAGAGGAGGACCTAATCAACAATTTGCTTTGGCAGCAGCTTCATATATAGATGGGTATGAAGATATTTTAATTGGAGCTATTGATACAGATGGTATAGACGGGGCCTCGGATTTAGCAGGAGGAATTGTTGATGGAAATACGATGAAACAGGCGGCTAAAGAAAATGTTGATATCTTTAAACATATTGAAAATTTCGATGACACTCCGGCTTTGAAAAAGCTTAAATCAGGTATTTTGACCGGTCATACCGGAACAAATGTGAATGATTTGAAGATTTTGCTCGTTGGGAAAAAATAATATTTGATATTTAGATTAAAAAGCTATTGAATATTCTTTATTTCAATAGCTTTTTTAGGCGAAATGATTAAGTTATTAATTCAGTTGCCGAAATGTAGTCATCCTGAGAATTTCTGTGTGAATCATACAATCGAAGGATCTTAAGACTCTTCCCAAACTCAGAGTTGACACAAAAAAATATTAATCAAGTCTGCACAGAAAAAAAATAAATTAGCAAAAGAAACTGCATGAATGATTTACAAAAGTTTATGAAATCAAGAATAAGTGTATATATTATTAGATGAGTCTGCATTTGAAAAGATTAGTTAAGAAATACAGAAGAATCGAAGAAATTGTCAGCTCGAACCCAACCGAAGGGAATTTGAGAGCTATTAATGAGATTCTTCTTGTATTTCTCTGATCTTTGAAACGCAGACGAATTAATAATTTACACTATTCAAAATATGAACTCGCAGTTGATTGCTAATTTTAGTAACTAATAATCCTAAATTATATTAACAGTTTCTAACATTTCCCCTAATGACTTGACGAAATTACTTATAAAATATAAAATATGATTACGAACGAATGTTCAGAGGTGAAATAATTTGAATGAATTTAAAATAAAAGCAGAGTTTAAGCCGACTGGGGACCAACCCAAGGCTATTAAAAAGTTAACAGAAGGAATAAATCAAAATAAAAAATTTCAGACATTACTTGGTGTGACGGGGTCAGGTAAAACATTTACTATGGCTAATATAATTCAAAATGTTCAAAAACCAACTCTGGTAATGGCACATAATAAAACATTAGCAGGACAACTTTACAATGAATTTAAAGATTTTTTTCCAGATAATGCCGTAGAATATTTTGTAAGCTACTACGACTACTACCAACCGGAGGCTTACGTTCCTTCTTCAGATACATACATAGAGAAGGATGCTTCTGTAAACGATGAAATAGATAAACTAAGGCACTCTGCTACTGCATCTCTTTTTGAAAGAAGAGACGTTATTATTGTGGCTTCTGTTTCATGTATATATGGTTTAGGAAGTCCTATAGATTATGAAAACTTAGTAATTTCTTTAAGACCGGGAATGATTAAGGATAGAGACGAGATAATTGAAAAACTAATTGAAATACAGTACAGCCGAAATGATATTAATTTTATTAGAGGAACTTTTAGAGTTAGAGGAGATATTCTGGAAGTATTTCCTGCTTCATCTTCTGAAAATGCAGTAAGAATAGAATTTTTTGGAGATGAAATTGATAGAATAACAGAGGTTAATTCTTTAACTGGAGAGGTAATAGGTAGAAGAAATCACATATCTATTTTCCCGGCTTCTCACTATGCAACAACAGAAGAAAATATAAAAAGAGCTGTTAAAGATATTGAAGTAGAATTACAGGAAAGACTGGAAGTTCTTAGGAAAGAAGATAAATTAGTAGAAGCTCAAAGACTTGAACAGAGAACAAGATACGACATAGAGATGCTTAGAGAAATGGGATTTTGTACGGGGATAGAAAACTACTCAAGACATATAAATAATCTAGAACCTGGTCAAAGACCCTACACTTTAATAGACTACTTTCCTGATGATTACCTTACTATTATAGATGAATCCCATATGACCGTCCCTCAAATTAGAGGGATGTATAACGGGGATAGAGCGAGAAAGCAGACTTTAGTGGATTTTGGATTCAGACTACCTTCTGCTTTAGACAACAGACCTTTAAAATTTGAAGAATTTGAAGGAAAAATAAATACTGCTGCTTTTGTGAGTGCTACACCAGGACCATATGAGGAAGAGAATTCACAAAATATAGTAGAACAAATAATTCGACCTACAGGATTGATAGACCCTGAAATACAGGTGAGACCTGTTAAAGGACAGATAGACAATTTATCTGAAGAGATAAGAAAGGTTACGGAAAACAATCAAAGAGTATTAATTACAACTTTAACTAAAAAAATGTCGGAGGATTTAACATCATATTATAAAGAATTAGGAATAAAGGTAAGATACCTACACTCCGATATAGATACACTTGAAAGAATGGAGATAATAAGAGACTTAAGACAGGGAAAATTCGACGTTTTAGTTGGAATAAACTTACTTAGAGAGGGCTTAGATTTACCGGAAGTATCTTTAATAGCTATACTAGATGCTGATAAAGAAGGCTTCTTAAGATCTGAAACTGCTCTAATACAGACAGTGGGTAGAGCGGCTAGAAACTTAGACGGTAGAGTAATTATGTATGCAGATAAAATTACCGGATCAATGCGAAGAGCTATAGATGAGACTAATAGAAGAAGAACAATACAGGAAGAATACAATAGGAAGCATAATATTGAGCCGAAATCGATAATTAAAAATGTAAAGGATGTCATGAAAGCTACAATAGCTGCCGAAGAAGGAGAAGAGTATAGTGCTGAAAAAATCGAACTTTCTTCTAAGTCTGATATTGATAAGCGAGTTAAACAGCTTGATGAAAAAATGATGGTAGCAGCTTCTAAATTGGAATTTGAAAGAGCTGCTCAATTTAGAGATGAAATTAAAGAACTTGAGAAATTAAAAAAGAATTTTTAACAGGATAGGAAGGTTTTATGAAAAAGAATATTTACGTAAAAGGTGCTAAAGAACATAACTTAAAGGATATAAATGTAGAATTACCAAGAGATAAACTAATTGTTTTTACCGGCATAAGTGGCTCAGGGAAATCTTCTTTAGCCTTTGATACTATATATGCAGAGGGACAAAGAAGATACGTCGAAAGTCTTTCATCCTATGCGAGACAGTTTTTGGGACAGATGGAAAAACCAAATGTAGAGCATATAGAAGGATTATCACCGGCAATATCTATAGATCAAAAGACTACAAATAGAAATCCAAGATCAACTGTTGGGACGGTAACTGAAATATACGACTATCTTAGATTATTGTATGCGAGAGTAGGGACTCCTCATTGTCCTGAATGCGGTAAAGAAATAACTTCCCAGTCTCTAGACCAAATAGTGGATAGAGTAATGGAACTGGAAGAAAGAACTAAGATAAGGTTACTTGCTCCTGTAGTAAGAGAAGAAAAAGGAACGCATAAAAAGCTTTTTGAAAAAATAAAAAAAGAAGGATTTGTAAGAGTAAGAGTTGATGGTCAGGAATATGAGATAGAAGATACTATAAAGCTTGAAAAAAACATTAATCATTCTATAGAGGTAATAGTAGATAGACTTATAGTAAAAGAGGGAATAGAAAGAAGATTAACGGACTCAGTAGAAACCTGTTTAGAGTTGGCTGAAGGCTTAGTTATAGTTGATGTTATAGACGGAGAAGAAATGCTTATGAGCACCCACTTTGCCTGTTTAGATTGTGGCGTTAGTATTGGAGAAATATCAACAAGAATGTTTTCCTTCAATAATCCTTTTGGAATGTGTGAAAGCTGTCATGGATTAGGTGTAGAAAAAAATATCGACGAAAATTTAGTTATTCCAAATAAAGACCTTACAATTGGACAGCGAGCAGTTGATCCTTATGGAACTGATAGGGACGGATACTATTATCAGATATTTAGTGCTCTTGCAGATGATCATGATTTTGATATAGAAAAACCTATAAAAGAGGCACCGGAAAGTTTTATGGAGGAGCTTCTATACGGGACTAAAGGAAGAAAAATTAAAATTGAATTCAACAGTAAATTTAAAGGGAAAACCGTTATTAGCAAACCTTTTGAAGGTGTAATCAACAACCTAGATAGAAGATATAAGGAAACAAATTCAAGAAGTATAAAAGAGTGGATAGAAGGATACATTAACGAAACACCTTGTAAGGCTTGCAACGGACAGAGGCTTAATCCTGTAAGTTTAGCAGTAAAAATAGAGGATAAAAATATTATCGAAATAACGGATTTATCAATTAGTGATCTATACGACTTTATTTCTAATCTTGAATTAGATGAAAAAAAGAAATTCATAGCAGAGCAGATTGTTGATGAAATAAAAGGAAGAGTAAAATTTTTGCTGGATGTTGGGTTAGAGTATTTAACTTTAAGTAGAAATGCCGGGACCTTATCAGGAGGAGAATCTCAAAGGATAAGACTGGCTACTCAGATAGGATCCAGTTTAGTAGGTGTTTTATATGTTTTAGATGAACCAAGTATCGGACTTCATCAGAGAGATAATAAAAGACTTATACAAACATTAAGAAATTTAACAGACATAGGTAATACACTAATTGTTGTAGAGCATGATGAAGAAACAATAGAAAGTGCAGATTGCATATTAGATATCGGCCCTGGTGCCGGGATACACGGCGGAGAAATAGTTGCCCAGGGATCGACAAAGGACATTATTAATTGTGAAGATTCTATAACCGGACAGTATTTAAGTGGAAAGAAAAAGATTCCAATCCCACAAAAGAGAAGATTAAAAAATGGAAAATACGTTACTGTAAAAGGAGCGAAGGAAAATAATCTAAAAAATATCGACGTTAAATTTCCTTTAGGATTATTCACCTGCGTGACTGGAGTTTCTGGATCGGGAAAAAGTTCTTTAGTAAATGAAATACTTTATAAGGGATTGAAAAGCAAGTCTCCAAGGTCCAGAATTGTCCCTGGTAAACACAAGGAAATTAAAGGTTATGAAAATATAGATAAAATAATAAATATAGATCAGTCGCCTATTGGAAGAACTCCAAGGTCAAACCCAGCAACCTACACAAAAGTTTTTGATGACATACGGGATGTTTTTGCAATGACCCAGGAAGCAAAGGCGAGAGGATATAAAAAAGGCAGATTTTCTTTTAATGTAAAGGGAGGAAGATGCGAAGCTTGTAGAGGTGATGGAATTAAAAAAATAGAAATGCATTTTCTACCTGACGTTTATGTACAGTGTGAAGTTTGTAAGGGAAAAAGATATAATAGAGAAACCTTAGAAGTAAAGTACAAAGGAAAAACTATAAGTGATGTTTTAGATATGACGATTGAAGAAGGATTGGAGTTTTTTGAAAACATACCTAAAATAAAAAGAAAGCTAAAGACAATGTATGAAGTTGGTTTAGCATATTTAAAGTTAGGACAACCTTCTACCCAACTCTCAGGAGGAGAGGCACAGAGGATAAAACTTGCTTCTGAATTAGGCAAAAGAAGTACTGGAAGCACTTTTTATATTCTTGATGAACCAACTACAGGACTTCATATGGCTGATATTCATAAACTTGTTGAAGTTTTAAGTAAGCTGGTTGATGCGGGAAACACAGTAGTTGTAATCGAACATAATTTAGACGTAATTAAAACAGCAGACCACCTTATTGACTTAGGCCCTGAAGGTGGAGAAGGTGGAGGACAGATAATATTTCAAGGAACACCAGAAAATATTGTAAAAGACAAGAAATCCTTTACCGGGGAGTATTTAAAGAAAATTATAAATTAAATAATATCAATTGAAATCAATAATAAGATCATATATAAAAATATATGGTCTTATTAAATTAGAATCCTTTTTATTGAAAATAATAAAAATAGGATATATAATTTAATAGTAGGGGGGATTTTATGGAAAAACTATTTAAGCAAAGAAGAGAGTTATTCGACAAACTGCCATTAGCTTTAGCTAAGTGCAGAGTTTATATTGAAGATGGAGAAGTACAAGATTTTATTATTGAAGATTTAAATGAAACTTTAAAAGAGATCTCAGGTAAAGAGTCTTATGAAATCACTAATAGAAGGTTTACAGAAGTTTTTCCAGACATAAAAAAGTCTCTGTTTGACTGGGTAAAAATCTTTACGGAAGTAGCATATACACAAAAGGAAAAGACAATTGAACAGTATTTTGAAATATTTGAAAAATATTTAAAAATAAATGTAGTAAGTATAGAAAAAGAATCCTTCTACTTGATTATGGAAGATATTTCTTTAAAAAAAGAATTCAACGATCTACTTATGGAAAAACAGCTGGAAATTGAATATTTAGAAAAAGAATTAAGAAATAAGGCTAAAAAAGATTCTCTTATCGACGTATATAATCAACAGGTAATGATTAAAAAACTTAAATTTAAGATGAATAATTACAATGAGAATGGAGAGGAACTCATTTGTGCAATTCTAAATATTGATGAGTTTGAAAAAATCAACTATCAATACACTATAGAATTCAGTGATACAATACTAAAAGAAGTTGGAGAAGTACTTAAAAAATCTATAAGAAAGATAGATGTTTTAGGAAGAATTGGAAATGATGAATTTCTAATTATTATGCCTAATATAAGTATAGATATAGCAAAGATAGTAATTAACAAAATAAAAAGTCAAATTAGAATGGATATAAAATCTCTACCAAGAGGGGAGCTAACATTAAGTGGAGGAGCAATCGAGTATGAAGGAGAAACTTTAGAAGAGTATTATAAGAAACTAAGAGAGCTTGTTAAAAAGGCAAAAAAACGTGGGAAGGATACTATATTATTATAAAAAAACTCCATTTAAATATGGAGTTTTTATAAAGGTGTGAATATGTTTAATATAAAAAATGAATTAGAAAAACTACCAAACAGTCCTGGTGTTTATATGATGAAGGATAGTTTGGACAATATAATATATGTTGGAAAGGCAAAAAATCTTAGAAAAAGAGTAAGACAGTACTTCCAATCTAAGGGACATTCTTTGAAAATAGGTAAAATGATAGCAAATATTGAAAGCTTTGAATATATAATAACAGATAATGAAGTTGAGGCTTTAATATTAGAATCTAATTTAATCAAGAAAAATAGGCCTAAATACAATACCCTTCTTATGGATGATAAACATTATCCATATATTAAGGTAACCGTTAAAGAAGATTTTCCGAGAATAATGAAGGTAAGAAAGATAGAAAAAGATAAAAATAAATACTTCGGTCCTTATGTAAGTACCTATTCTGTTAATAAAACTATAGAGGCTTTAAGAGATATTTTTAAGATTAGAACCTGTAGAATAAATATAAAAAAGGGTAACGAAAGAAAAAGACCCTGTCTAAATTACTATATAAAAAGATGTTATGGACCTTGTGTTGGAAAGATAAACAAGGAAGAATATAGAAAAATGATAGATGAAGCTTTGGATATATTAGATGGAAAAGAAGATAAAATTATAAAAATTTTAGAAGATAAAATGATAACAGCTTCAAATAATTTAAAATTTGAACTGGCTGCTGAATACAGAGATAAGATAGAGTCAATAAAAAATATAAACGAAAAACAAAAAATATCTTCAACGAAACTTGTAGACATAGATGTTATTGGTATGGCCGCAGGGGATGATAAGGTTGTTGTTGAAATATTTTTTGTAAGAAATGGTAAGGTTCAGGGGAAAGAAGATTACATACTTAAATACTCAGGAGAGGAAAAAGGTGAAGTAGTAGAAGCTTTTTTAAAACAGTTTTACTCCGGTTCTGTATATATTCCAAAAGAAATATATATACAGGAAAGCATAGAAGATAAAGATTTAATAGAAAAATGGTTGAGCGAAAAAAGAGGAGGGAAAATTGAAATAAAGGTTCCTGTTAAAGGCGATAAAAATATGCTTCTAAAAATGGTGAGAAAAAATGCCTTCGAGAAGCTTCATAAAAATTATGATAAAATAAATAAAAAGAAAGAAGATTCAAAACTTTCAGTTGAAGATCTAGAAAAGATGCTTGATTTGGAGAAAAGTGTTGATAGGATAGAGGCTTTTGACATATCGAACATACAAGGTGTTGAAAATGTAGGTTCTATGGTCGTTTTTGTAGATGGACAGCCTAAGAAAAGCGATTACAGAAGATTTAGAATAAAAACCGTATATGGACCGAACGATTATAAAAGCATGGAAGAAATGCTTGATAGAAGAATAAGTCGAGGATTAAAGGAAAAGGCAAAGGTAGTAAAGGGAAAGAGCTTTGATAAACTACCGGACCTTATTTTTATGGATGGTGGAAAGGGACAGATTAATATAGCAAAAGAAGTTCTATACAATTACGGGTTAGATATTCCTGTATGCGGTATGGTTAAAGACGATAAACACACGACTAGAGGTTTGATTTATAATAATAAGGAATATGAAATAAAGAAAAATACTAATGTATACAGATTAGTAGCATCTATACAAAATGAAGCACATAGATTTGCAATTACATATCATAAAAATTTAAGAAGTAAAAATACTTTTAAATCAGAGCTTGATGATATTCTAGGAATAGGAGAAAAAAGAAAACTAAATCTTTTGAAAAAATTTAAATCTGTAGAAAAGATTAAAGAAGCGACCTATGAAGAATTGATAGATGTTGAGGGAATGAATAAAAAAGTAGCAGAAGAAGTAGTGAGTTATTTCAAAGATAATAAAAATATTGATTAATGCATAAAATCCTCTAAGAAAAAAACTTTTTTAGAGGATTTGTTTTTATTGACAAATTTTTTGAAGTATATAATTTAATAACAGAATTAGATTTTACGGTTGACTGTTAATAAAAAAAAATATATACTTGTACTTAATTGAATATAAATTTTAAGGTGCCTTTAATAAAGGGTAAAAGGGAAAGAGGTTAGAATCCTCTACAGCCCCCGCTACTGTATTTAAGTATGAAATCTTTCTATTACCACTGATCCTAAGATTGGGAAGGAAGAAAGAAAGTAAGATGATAAATAAGTCAGTAAACCTGCCTTAGAATTATACATAACAACTTCGGTGGGAAGTAGGTTGATGTAAAGGCTTAAATTAATTAAACTGAAAAAGAATTTATAAGAATAGTATAGATAATTTAATTAATATACCTGATATATTGACGATAATCCTGCTGAAAAGCAGGATATTTATTTTTTTGAAAAACCAATTAATGTAGTAATGTAAAGATTTATTAGTTAAAACTTTGAAACTAGCACTTTGTAATAAAAATTAAGAAGAAAATTAATTCAGGGAGATTAGAATGAAATTATATGCAGTGGGAGTAGGTCCGGGGGATAGCAAAGATGTTACAGTAGGCGTTGTAGAAATATTAAAAAATTCTCCTGTGATTTTTATTCCAACTAAAAAAAGGGAGAAGAAAGTGCAGCATACAAAATAGTAAAAAATTATATTCGTGAAAGTGAAATCATAAAACTTGAGTTTCCAATGAATTACGACAAAGAAAATTTAAGAAAATACTGGAAAATAAATGCAAAAATAATAGAAAACAAGCTTAAGGAAAAGAAGACAGTAACAGAAGAAGAAAGAATAGTTGATAATTTGGAAGATTTAAAAACTGGAATACCTTACTTATCTACTATGATAATAAAAAAATAAAGATAAAGTAAATATATAATTTGTATCTTTATGGAAAAACTAAATAAAATTCTAAGGTGCCTTGAAAAAGGATAAAAGGGAAAGAGGTTAAAGTCCTCTACAGCCCCCGCTACTGTAATTAAGGGTGAAATTCTTCAAAAACCACTGGTTAGAACTGGGAAGGGAAGGAGATTATAAAAAACTATAAGTCAGTAAACCTGCCTTAGAATAAGAAACAACAATTTCGGAGGGGAATAGGTTGATTTAAAGATTGTTTATGTAAGTACAGCAAATTTTTTGTGGAAATTTTTAAAGCAAGAGTTTTGCCGGTCTAAAAATTAACTAATAATCCTGCCGGAAAGCAGGATTATTATTATTTTAAAGGAGATTTAATAGTGAAAGGATTTGTAATAGCAGGTACTAATAGCGGAGTAGGCAAGACGACAATATCAATAGGAATAATGGCAGCTTTAAAAAAAAGAGGACTGAAAATAGCACCCTTTAAAGTAGGTCCAGACTATATAGACCCATCTTTTCATACTTTTGTATGTAAAAATAGTTCATATAATTTAGATGAAGTAATGATTGGGAAAGATGCAGTAAAATATCTTTTTAATGCTCATTCTACAGATGTAGATAATATAGTAGTTGAAGGTGTTATGGGTCTTTACGATGGCTTAGATTTTTCCAAAGAAAATGGAAGCACAGCACAATTGTCTAAAATTATTAACCTTCCCGTGGTACTGATTGTTAAACCAAAAGGCATGGGAGCCAGCATTATACCACTCTTAAAAGGATATATCGATTACGACAGTGAGCTTAAAATTGGTGGCATAATATTAAATGAAACTTCAGAAAACCTATATCACTACTACAAAAAACCTATTGAAAAAAAGCTGGGAGTAAAATGCTTAGGTCACATTCCAAAGAAAGTCGATGTTTCATTAGGAAGTAGACATTTAGGATTGATTCCTGCATGTGAAACAAAAAATTTAAACGATAAAATTGAAAAACTTGTTGATATAGTTGAAAAACATATAGATTTGGATTACTTATCAAACTTGGAATCCTTTAAAAATATTGAAGAAGACAAAGAAAAAGTTGACCTAGAAATTGAAGAATTAAAAGAATATGCATATGGTTTAAAAATAGGATATGCATACGATGAAGCTTTTAATTTCTACTATTCAGACAATTTGGAGCTTTTGGAAAGAATAGGTGTAGAGATTTCTAAATTTTCGCCTCTGAAAGATAAAGAAATCCCAAAAGATCTCCATGGGATATATTTAGGTGGAGGATTTCCCGAAGTGTTCGCAAAAGAACTCAGTGAAAATAAAAGTTTTAAAAAGAGCTTAAAAAAAAGACTCGATGAAGGTCTTTTTGCATACGGAGAATGCGGTGGATTTATGTATTTATGCAGTCGAGTTAAAGGATTTGAAGGTAAAAGTTATGACATGGTGGATTTCTTTAATCTTGATATAGAAATGACGAAAAATTTAAGAAGATTTGGATATATAGAAATAGAGTCAAAATTTGGTGAAAAGATAAAAGGGCATGAATTTCACAGATCCAAGGTTTCAGAATCAAAAAAGGATGAAGAAGTAGAGTTTAGCTATAAAGTATTAAAACTTAGAACTCCAGAAAAGAAATGGATGGAAGGGTATACAAAGAATAATGTGATTGCAGGATATCCCCATATACATTTTTACAGCAATCTGAAATTTTTGAAGTCCATACTTAAAAAAATAAAAGAAGGAGTATAGTAATGGAATATATAAAAAAACCTATGAGAATAGAAGAAAGAAGTTTTGAAATAATTGAAGAAGAAATAGGCAATAAATTAGATGATTTTACAGAACAGCAGATTCCTATTGTTAAAAGAGTAGTGCATACAACAGCTGATTTTGAATATGCACAGCTAATAGAATTTAGTCCGAATGCAGTAGAAAAAGCCAAAAGTTCTCTACTTGGAGGTAAAAGTATTTACTGTGATACAAGTATGATAATGGCGGGTATCAACAAAAGAAAAATTTCTAAGCTTGGTGTGAATCTAATAAATTATGTTCATGATGATGATGTAAGAAAAAAAGCTGAAAAAAAAGGAACTACTAGATCTATGGAAGGGATAGAAAAAGCTGCAATAGATTCAAACATTGGAATATTTGCGGTAGGTAATGCACCTACAGCACTTTTTAAACTCAAAGAACTTATAGAAAAAGGACTTAAGCCGGATTTGATAATAGGGGTACCTGTAGGTTTTGTAGGAGCTGAAGAATCAAAAGAAATTTTAAAAAAAATGAACATACCATATATTACCATAAGAGGAAGAAAAGGTGGTAGTACAGTGGCAGCAGCTGTAGTTAATGCAATTTTGAAAATGATATAGGAATATAGATGGAAAAATATATATTTAAAAACGGGAAAAAAATGAAATACGGTTACACCACAGGTTCTTGTGCAGCAGCAGCGGCTAAAGCATCAGCTCTTATGCTTAAAAACAAAGAAAAAATTGATGAAGTTGAAATAGAAACACCAAAAGGTTGGAATTTAAAAATTAAAATATGTGACTCAGAGTTCAACGATAAAAGAGCTTTATGCTCAGTAGTAAAAGACGGAGGAGATGATCCTGACGTTACAAGTGGTTTGAAGATTTTTGCAGAGGTAACTTCTATTGAAAAAGAAGAAGTAAAAATTATTGGTGGACCAGGAATTGGTAAGATTACTCGAGAGGGTTTAAGTCTTAAGGTTGGTGAATGGGCTATTAATCCTACTCCAAAAAAGATGATCTTAAAAGAACTCAGAAAAGTTTTACCACTAGGTGGATATAGAGTAAAATTTTGGATTCCCAAAGGAAAAACAGTTGCCAAAAAAACTTTTAATCCTAAATTAGGAATAGATGGCGGCATATCAATAATAGGTACAAGCGGTATAGTTGAACCTATGAGCGAAGAAGCTTTTAAAGATAGTATAAGATTGGAAATGAAAATGGCTATGATCAATAAAAAAAATAAGGCTATATTTACATTTGGCAATTACGGATTAAACTTTTGTAAAAAATGTGGAATAAAAGAAAAAAATATAATAAAAACCAGTAATTTTGTAGGTGATATGTTGGATGAAGCTGTAGATTATGGTATCAGCGAAATATTAATAGTGGGGCATATAGGGAAACTAATAAAAATTGCTGGAGGTATATTTAACACACACAGCAAAGTGGCAGATTGTAGAATGGAAATACTATCGGCCTACATAGGTTTAAACGGAGGGAATAAACAAGTAATAAAAAAAATCATGGAAGCAAATACGACGGAAGAGAGCGTAAGAATATTAAAAAACCAAGAACAAATTAATTACAATATAGTTTATGAGGATATTGTAAATATCATAAAAAATAAATGTATGAATAGAATACAGAATAAAATTGATATTGAAATCATTATGTTTTCCCAATCAGAGGGTATTCTGGGAAAAACTAGAAAAGCGGGAGAAAGGATGGAGATGTTCATTGAAAAATAAAATTAACATACTTGGGCTAGGACCTGGGCACCCGAATTATACACTTCCGATTACGAAAAGAATTATAGAGAATTCCGAAATAATAGTAGGAGGAAAAAGAAACATAAATAGTATTAACACAAAAGAGAAAAAAGTTTTTTTTATTAAAACACCTTTAATTGAAACGATAGAATTCATAAAAGAAAACTATAAAAATTCAATATTATCAGTAGTGGTTTCAGGTGATTCCGGCTTTTATAGTCTAACAACTTATATAAAAAAACATTTTATGGAAGAAGAAATAGACATTTATCCAGGTATAAGCTCAATACAATATCTATTCGCAAAAATTGGAAAAACTTGGGAAGATGCAAATTTAATAAGTATGCATGGTAGAGAAGAAAAACTATTAAGTGCAGTAAAAAACAACAGCAAGGTAGGAGTGCTTACAGATGATGTTTGGACACCTGATAAAATTGCAAAAAAACTTATTAAACATGGATTAAAAGAAAAAAAGATTTATATAGGAGAAAATTTGTCTTACGACAATGAAGAAATATATAAAATGGATTTAATTGAATGTGAAGAAAAGAAATTTTTAAAATTAAATGTGATGGTGGTGGCAGATGAATAAATATTTACATGTAAGAAGTACTGGAATACCCGACGGTGAATTTATTAGAGGAGAAGTGCCGATGACTAAAAGCGAAGTAAGGAGTGTAATCTTATCAAAACTTCAAATACTTCAGGACAATCAAATCTGCGACATTGGAGCAGGAAGTGGATCTGTATCTATAGAAGCAGCAAGACTGGCATCTAAAGGCAAGGTGTATTCTCTTGAGAAAAAACCGAAAGCCTTAGAACTTATAATGAAAAATATAAATAAATTTAAAATTGACAATATATTCCTTATAGAAGGAGAAGCTCCAGAAGCATTGGAAAAAATTCCTCAAATTGACAGGGTTTTTATAGGAGGAAGTGAAGGAAGTATGAAAGAAATAATTCAGTGGTCATATGAGAATTTGAAGTCTGGAGGAATAGTTGCTGCGAGTACGATTACTCTTGAAAATAATTTTATAGCTTTAAAAGCTTTTGAATCTATGGGATTTAAAAATATAGAGGTGGTACAGTTATCAGTATCGAGAAGCACTAAGACAGGAAGAGTAAACATGATGAGAGCACTTAATCCAGTAAATATTATATCAGCAGAAAGGTAGGATTTTATGAGTAAGGTATATTTTGTAGGAGCTGGGCCTGGAGATCCGGAGTTAATAACTGTAAAAGGTAGAAAAATCGTTGAAAAAGTAGATGTTGTAATATATGCAGGCTCTCTTGTTCCGATAGAAGTAGTAAACTGCAGAAAGGATAAAGCACAAATTTACAACAGTGCATCAATGACTTTGGATGAAGTTTTGAAAGTTATTGAGAAATCTGTAGCAGAAGAGAAAACAGTTGCCAGAATTCATACAGGGGATCCGAGCATTTATGGAGCTATAAGAGAACAGATTGATCCTTTAGAAGAATTGGGGATAGAATGTGAGGTAATACCAGGAGTAAGTTCTTTTACTGCTTCAGCAGCAGCTTTAAAGAAGGAATTCACATTGCCAGATGTATCTCAGACTGTAATATGTACGAGAGTAGCAGGAAGAACTTCTGTGCCGGAAGATGAAGATTTGGACAAGCTTGCATCACACAAAGCTTCCATGGCTATTTTTCTTTCTGTAGGGATGATTAATGAGGTTGTAAAAAAACTTAAAAAACATTATCCGGGAAGTACTCCTGCGGCAGTAGTTCAGAGAGCATCATGGCCGGAACAAGAAATATTAATAGGAACATTGGATGATATAGCACAAAAAGTTGAAAAAGAAAAAATTACTAAGACAGCTCAAATATTGGTGGGGAATTTTCTTGGTAACGAATATAAGAAATCTAAATTATATGATGAAAAATTCACCCATGAATACAGGAAGTCAAAAAGATGACAGCAATACTTTCGCTAACAAAAGGAGGCTATAAACTTTCGGAAAAAATAGCTAATAATTTTTCTTCAGTTGATTTGTACACCTTAGAACCTGATGAAAAAGATAATAAGCTTTTACTGCCTATGAAAGAGTTTACAGGAGAATTATTTAAAAAATACGACAGTCTCGTATTTGTAATGGCGGTGGGTATAACAATTAGAGTTATAGCACCTTATATAGATCATAAAACTAAAGATCCAGCAATTGTCATTGTTGATGAAAGAGGAAGCTTTGCTGTGAGCCTACTTTCAGGACATCTTGGTGGAGCAAACAGATTGACACAAAAGATAGCTGAAGGAATTGGAGCAATACCTGTCATCACTACTGCATCAGAAGTGCTAGATACTAAAAGTGTAGATATGATTGCTGTAGATGAAGGGTTTAAAATTGAAAGCATGGAGGATGCCAAGATAATCACATCATTAGTTGTAAACAGAAATAAAGTGGGAGTTTACAGTACAGTCCCAATTGCTAACATTCTTCCTAAGGATTATATAACTTACAACTCCTTGGGAAATCTTAAAAAGGGAATAAATAAAGGATTAATCCAAGGTATTTTAGTTATTGATGCATTTAAAAATCAATTTTTTGAAAATATTCCTAAAGCATTTCTTATTCCTCAAAATATTGTTGTTGGAATAGGATGCAGGAAAGGAAAATCCAAAGAAGAAATAAAAGAGTTCATAAAAGAGACTTTAGATGAATTTAATATATTTGAGGAATCATTATCAAAGATGGCAACGGCATGGGTAAAAAGAAATGAAATAGGAATAATAGAAGTTTCAAAAGAATTTAATGCTGAGCTTCTAATATATGATAAATATGAATTGGAAGAGGTACATGAAAGATTTGAAAAATCTAAATTTGTTGAAAAAATAACTGGAGTTGGAAATATAGCTGATTCATGCGGATTTTTAGCTTCGAATTGTGGGAAAAATATAATTAAGAAAAAGAAAAAAAATGGAATAACCATTTCAATTTGGAAAGAAAAAGGAGGTAAATAATGCTTTATGTAGTAGGAATTGGTCCAGGCAAAATAGAAAACATGACTATAGAAGCTATAGAAGCTATAAAAAAAAGCAGTTCAGTAGTAGGATACAAAACTTATATAGATTTAATAGATGATTTATTAGTTGAGAAAAAAGTATTTTCCAACGGGATGAGAAGAGAAATAGATAGATGTAAAAAAGCTTTAGAACTAGCAGAATTGGGTGAAGATGTATCTATAGTAAGTAGCGGGGATGCAGGAGTTTTTGGAATGGCGGGATTGGTTCTTGAAATAATATCAAAATCTAAAAAAAATATAGATTTAAAAATAATACCTGGTATACCTTCTGCAAACGGAGGAGCTGCATCATTAGGTGCACCAATTATGCATGATTATATAAGCTTAAGTTTAAGTGATCTTCTTACACCTTGGAAACTGATAAAAAAAAGACTTCGTCTTGCAGCAGAAGGAGATTTTGTAATATGTCTTTATAATCCTAAAAGTAAGGGTAGACCTGAAAATTTAAATAAAGCTGTAGATATAATTAAAGAATATAAATTGGGAAGTACTCCAGTAGGGATTGTAAAAAATGCTAAAAGAAAAGGTGAAAAAATCAAAATATCAAAGCTAAGCAGTTTGAAAGAAGAAGAAGTAGATATGACTACCATAGTTATTATTGGAAATTCAAAAACATATACATACAAAGATTTTATGATTACACCTAGGGGTTATCAACTGTGATTGCGCTTTTTTCAGGTACTTCAGAAGGAAGAAAAATAATAAAAGAATTAGAAAAAAATAAAATAAAAACTATAGTTTTTACTGCTACGGCATACGGTGGAAGTTTGGTTCCGAAAAGCAAGCACATAAGTATTAATTCAGGGCAACTTTCCAAAGAGAAATTAGAAAGAATATTCAAAGAAAGAAAAATAGATAAGATATTGGATGCTACTCATCCATATGCTGAAACTATAAGCAAAACTCTGATTGAATTATCAAATAACATGAAGATTCTATACTATAGATACGAAAGAGAAGATATAGAAATAGAAGAGAGCAGTACAATAAAAAAATTTTCAACTTATGAAGAAATAATAGATTTTTTAGAGAATAATGCAGGTAATATTCTTCTTACAAATGGGAGCAAAAACCTTCATAAATTTGTTAAGAAAATTGATAAAAATAGATTACACACAAGAATACTACCCATGCCTAAGTATATAAAAAAAACCTTAGATTTAGGGATAGACTTGAAGAGAATTATAGGTATGCAAGGACCTTTTAGTAGAGAAATTAATGAAGCATTAATAAAGAACTTTGAGATAAAATATATGGTAGCTAAAAATAGTGGAAAAGAGGGTGGTTTAGAAGAAAAAATTGAAGCAGCAGAAGAGACAGGACTTAAGCTTTTGATTTTGGATAAGCCTAAAGTTAATTATCCAAATAAATATAAGAGTATAAATAAAATAGTAGAAAACGTAAAATAGGAGGAGAAAATGAAAGTTTTGAAAAGATTAGCAGCAGCATTATTGGTATTAACTTTAATGGTATCAGCACCAGGGTGTGTAAAGACTCCAGCAGAAGATGTAGAAGAGCCAGAAGCATCAGAAGAGGAAACAGAGCAAGATTTAAATCAGGAACTAGAAGAGGAAACTCCTGAAGAATCGCAAAAATCGGGAAATCCGTATCCTGAATTTATAACTGAAAACACAGAAAATTATGTAACATATATTGATACGAGAGGAGAAGAAATAACAGTATCAAAAAATCCAGAAAAAACAGTAGTTTTAATAAATTCTCTTCTTGATCTATGGTATCTTTCCGGAGGAGAATCAGTAGCAAGATGCAGTGGTACAACAAATGTACCTGAGGCAGCAAATGACATTGAAATCATAGGTAAATTCTACTCTGTAAGTCTAGAAAAACTGATAGCTCTAGAGCCTGATTTGGTTGTAGTATCATCTACAGTCAGTTCTCAGATGGAGATGGAAGATGTCTTGTCAGAAAATGGAATTGAATTTGCGCCGGTAGATGCAAGCACAAGTCCTTATACAAATTTTGATAAAAATGTGTATCTTTTCAGTCAGATACTAGGTACAGAAGATATATATGAAACAGATGTAAAAGAAATTACAAGGTCAGTTGATGAAATAATCGCAAAAGCAGAAGAATCAGAAAAGAATCCTTCGGCTATAATATTGTTTTCATCAAGCAAATACGTAAAATGCGAACTCCCTACTTCACTTACAGGAGAAATGCTTGACTATCTAGGAGTCGAAAATATAGTGGCGGATGCTCAAATTGAAGGTTCTACTAAAGTTGACTTTTCCCTTGAAAGACTTATTGAAAGAAACCCGGACTATATATTTATAACTACAATGGGAGATTTTGAAGAATGTAAAGCTAGAGTTGAACAGGACGTAAAATCAAATGAAGCATGGAATTCACTGTCAGCAGTAAAAAAAGATAGAGTGTATTATCTTCCTAAAGATTTATACTTATATAAGCCAAATGCAAGATATGCTGAAGCCTTTCAGGGACTTGCAGAGATAGTATACCCAGAGGTGTTTAGTAATTGAGCACGGTAGAATCTCTTGAAGCCCTCAAAAAAAAACACTCATATAAAATTACAGTAATAATAATATTCGCTGTAACAGCAGTTGCAGCATTTTTAATAAGTTCCAGTATAGGTGCTTTTAAAATTTCACTGGAGGACGTTTTAAGAGCTATTTTTGTAGAAAAAGAAGGACTAAATAGAAATATAATATGGAAAATTAGAGTTCCGAGAACACTGGTAGCGGGAGCTGTAGGAATATGTCTTTCTCTTTCCGGAGGAATCTTACAGGGGGTTATGCGAAATCCCCTTGCCTCCCCGAACATCATAGGAGTTTCTTCGGGAGCAGGACTTGCAGCTACTATCACTCTTGTCCTATTTCCTACTTATGAATATCTTTTAACACCGGCAGCATTTATAGGAGCATTTTGTACCACATTAGTTATATATTTTATTTCGTGGAAAGATGGTATAAACCCTTTTAGGATGGTTTTGTCGGGAATAGCCATATCCTCTTTTATAGGAGCGATTATTAATACAATACTTATATTTTTCCCGGACAGAGTTCAAAACACACTTGGCTTCACCGTAGGAAGCCTGGCTGCAAGAACATGGATACACTTTAACCTTGTATGGCCCTATGCTTTAGTGGGATTTATTCTTACTATGATAATGTCTAGAAGACTTAATATACTTATGCTTGGAGATGAAATAGCGAGAAGCCTGGGATTAAATATTGAAAGAACAAGAATGATACTTATACTATGCGCTTCACTTCTTGCAGCAAGTGCAGTAAGTGTAGTAGGTATGCTTGGATTTGTAGGTTTAATAATTCCACATATTACTAGATTAATTATTGGTTCAGACTACAGATATCTTTTTCCAGCTAGTGCATTTCTTGGAGCAGCAATTATGATGCTATGTGATACTGTAGCTAGAACTATAGTAGAACCAATAGAACTTCCTGTAGGGATAATTATGGCTGCAGTGGGAGCACCGTTCTTTCTGTATCTTTTAAGAGGAGGATTTAAAAAACATGTTAAAAATAAGTAATTTAACAATGGGATATGAAGGAAAAAGAATTCTAAAAGATATATCCTTTGATGTAGAAAAAAACAAAATTACAACCCTTATTGGACCCAATGGATGCGGTAAATCTACAATACTCAAAGCTCTTTCAAGAGCTAAAAAGCCACAAAACGGGAAAATTTTTTTAGATTCAAAAAATATACTAAGGATAGATGAAAAAAAACTAGCTAAAATCATGTCTATACTTCCTCAAAGTCCAAAGGCTCCAGACGACTTTTCAGCTAGAGATCTTGTAGGATATGGTAGATACCCGCATATGAATTGGTTAGGAAGGCTTACTAAAAAAGATTATGATATAATCGACTGGGCAATTAAAGAAACAAAGATAGAATCTCTTCAACACAGAATGGTTTCGACTATGTCCGGTGGAGAAAGACAAAGAGCTTGGATAGCTATGGCTCTGGCACAACAACCTAGAATATTATTGTTGGATGAGCCAACAACGTATCTTGATATAAGCCACCAGTTTGAAGTTTTAGAGCTTGTTAGCAGATTGAATAGGGACATGAATATTACAGTAGTAATGGTGCTTCATGATTTAAATCAAGCAGCAAGATATTCTGATAAAATAATTGTAATAAAGGATGAAAAAATTTATAAAGAAGGTAAGCCAGAAGAAATAATAAATAAAAAACTACTAGAAGAAGTATTTAGTATTAAAGTTAAGATATTTGAAGACGAAGAAAATAATTGTCCTTATTTCATACCTATGAAAAGTAAGGAAAGTAGTGATGCTTTTAAATTAAATAAACCATTTGAAAAATGTTCTTAATTATAGAATATGAGAATAAGTTAATTAAGCATCGGTTAAAATTAAAAAATTAAAAAAGAAGAGGAGAAATTTATGTACAGTAAAATTATAAACGGAATTAGTTCGCTTGATAAAGAAGTAATGAAAAAATCTTCTAAAAGAATAGATTCACTGATTAAACCTATAGGGAGTTTAGGTAAATTAGAAGATATAGCTATTCAACTTGCAGGTATCACAGGAAAAGTTAAAAGTAGAGTAGATAAAAAGTGCGTTATAGTAATGGCAGCTGATAATGGGGTTGTGGAGGAAGGAGTAAGTTCTGCTCCTCAAGAAATTACAGCAGCTCAATCTATAAACACCATAAAAGGCTTATCAGGGATTAGTGTTTTATGTAAACAAGTTAATGCTGATGTAAAAGTTGTTGATGTTGGAATATGTCGTGATATATACTGTGAGGGATTAATTACAGAAAAAATAAAAATGGGCACATCCAATATAAGTAAAGGCCCTGCAATGACTAAAGAAGAGGCAATTAATGCTATAGAAGTAGGCATGA
Organism: uncultured Clostridia bacterium; assembly: GCA_964574015.1. Lineage (GTDB taxonomy): Bacteria > Bacillota > Clostridia > Tissierellales > Dethiosulfatibacteraceae > UBA8670. The sequence continues at coordinate 22,121 of CAZNLP010000006.1, forward strand.
AACTAGTAGAAAAGCTGTATGATGAAGGATATAAATTATTAGGTACGGGCGAGTTAGGTATAGGAAATACAACTACATCAAGTGCTATAATCATGAGTTTTACTGATATAGATGCTGATAAAGCAGTAGGAAGAGGTGCAGGCATGAACGATGTAGCCTTTAAAAATAAAAAAGATATAGTAAATAAATCTATAAAGATTAATAAACCAAATAAAAATGATCCTTTAGATGTTTTATCAAAGATAGGAGGATTAGATATAGCAGGACTTGTAGGTTGCTTTTTAGCAGCAGCATATTATAGAATTCCTATTGTAATAGATGGTGTTATTTCAGCAGCTGCAGCTCTTATATCATATAAATTAAATCCGATAACTAAAGAATATATGATTCCATCCCATTGTTCTGCAGAATATGCTTATAAATTAATAATGAAAGAAATAGGATTAGAACCGAATCTTTATTTAAATATGAGATTAGGCGAAGGAACAGGATGCCCTTTAATGTTTCCCATTATTGAATCTGCAGCAGCGATAATGGCCGATATGGCAACATTTGATGAAGTGGCTATGGACAATGATTTTTTAGTAGATATAAGGTAGGTGTTATTTTGGGAAAGATAATTTTAATAACTGGTGGTGCAAGAAGCGGAAAAAGCTCTTATGCCGAAGAAAAAGCAAAAAAGATAGGTTCGAAAGTTATGTACATAGCAACAGCCGTACCTTTTGATAGTGAGATGAAGGATAGAATAAGAAAACATCAAATAAGAAGACCTGAAAACTGGGTAACATATGAAGGTTACGAAAATTTATATAAAATTATAGATGAAGTAGGACAAAATTATCAATGTGTAATCCTTGATTGTGTGACAGTTATGATTACGAATATTATGTTTAATTACCCAGGATTTAGTGTAAATAAATTAGACTTTTCTATAATAAACAAAATAGAAGAACACATAATGAACCAGATTTATAAATTAATGGAAAAAGCTAAAGAAAAAAATATCACTCTATTGATGGTAACTAATGAAGTAGGCAGTGGAATAGTGCCAAACTCTAAAGTAGGTAGAGTATTTAGAGATATAGCCGGAAGAGTAAATCAAGTGACAGCAAAACAAGCACAGGAAGTATATTTTTTAGTATCTGGATTACCAATGAAGATAAAATAAAAAAAAGAATAAAGGATTGATTATGAAAACATTAATATTAATGATACAATTTTTCACTCGCATACCTATAAAATTTACAGTTGATATAAAAAAAAATGATTTCTCTAAAGGAGTTTTATACTTTCCTTTAGTGGGCTTGATAATAGGAGTTTTAAATTCAATAGTGTATTGTATATTTTCCAGAGTGATTGACGGATATACTCCTTTTATAGTAGTTATTATATTTAATGAATTAATTACTGGTGCTTTACATTTAGATGGTCTTGCAGATAGCTGTGATGGACTTTTTTCAGCTAGAAAAAAAGATAGAATGTTAGAGATAATGAGAGATAGTAGAATTGGCACGAATGGTGTTTTAGTACTTATCTTTACAATTATTATTAAAATAAATTTGTTATACAGTTTACCTGAAACTATTATTTTGCAATCTATAGTGATTTTACCTGTAATAGGAAGAGGGGTGTTGTCCTTTGTAACATATAGGGCTTATTATGCCAGAGAAGGTGAAGGTTTAGGTAGTTTAATTATAGGGAAAACTACTCTTAAAAGAACTTTAGGAGCTGTAGCTTTAACTGCATTTATTTCTTATATGCTTTTAGATACTTTAGGTATTTTAGCATTTTGCTTCTGTATCATTATAGGATATATTTTACGAAGAAATTTTACTAGAATAATAGGTGGATTAACAGGAGATTTATTAGGAGCAATAAACGAAGTGGTAGAAATATTTGTCTTATTCATTTTAGTATCTTTTGGAGGATAATTATATGACTTATTTATATCTAATAAGACATGGTGAAACTATGTTAAATAAAAAAGGTGTTTATTATGGGTTAACGGATTGTGAATTGAATTCTAAAGGAATTAATCAGTGTTTAGAGTTAAAGCATCTTCAAAAGGAGTTTGATGTAGTTATATCTAGCCCACTAAAACGAGCTGTAAAAACAGCAGAAATAATAAGTGGTTTAGATAAAAAAGACATAGTAATAGATAAAGAACTAAGAGAGATAAACTTTGGGAAATGGGAAGGACTTGATTATAAAGAGATTAGTAATTTATACAAAAAGGAATGGACTGAATGGATAAATAAATGGAAAACTAAAGCACCTCCAGAAGGAGAAAGTTTTATAAATCATTTTAATCGGGTTAATAATGCTATAAGTAATATACTGAATGTTTATAAAGGCAAGAAGATAATGATTGTTTCTCATCAAGGATGCTTAAGAATTATTACTTCAATTTTGTTAAATATGAATGATAAAGTATATTGGAATTTCAATTTTGAACATGGTAGATATAGCTTGTTTGAAATTCAGGATGGGCATTTAACTATCAGAAGAATAAATGCTAAAGACTAGTCAAGTATAAAAAACAATAAATATAAGTATTCAATCAATGAATGTTTGAATATTAATTTTACTCGTCATAACACTTATAATCTACAAGCATTTTATAAATATTACTCATATCTACAGAGTCTCTAAAAGCAGAGGCTAATTTATCATACTGCTTATTTTTGTACTCATATAAATTGATTTCATTTTTCATATTAATATTGAGACCTTTATTTTCGAGGAGTGTTTCAATCAATCGTCTTGTGAAGTCACCATTATCAAATATACCGTGAAGGTAGGTTCCAATCACTTTATTTTTTACACAACCGTCTTTTTTTATGTTAGAATTATCAGTTAAAACTTGAACCTTTCCAAAAAAGTTTTCTTTATCATTTAACTTTGTTTCTCCCATATGTATTTCGTATCCGGAAATTTCTAAATCTGAAAGATTTTTGAAAAACCCTTTTATCTTTGAAGTTTTACCTTTTGCCTGAGTTCTTGTCTTGGCTGTATTAAAGACTGTAGTAGAGTTTATTAGGTTTAATCCTGATTCAGCACCTCCACCTTCTACATTTTCTTCGTCGATTATATCTCTTCCCATCATTTGATATCCACCACAAATTCCAAAAATAGGAATGCCATTAGATGTTCTCTCTATTATTTCATCAGCCAAACCTGATATTTTTAACCACTTTAAGTCCGCAATAGTATTTTTAGTCCCTGGAATAATTATCATATCAGGATTACCTAAATTATTTATGTTATCTATATATCTTAAGGAAACCTGATCCAACATAGATAAAATATTAAAATCAGTAAAATTTGATAATCTAGGCAATTTAATTACAGCAATATCAATAAGAGATTTCTTGTTTGTTTTATTAAGTCTCTCTGAAAGACTATCTTCATCATCAATATCTACATCAAGATAAGGAATAACACCTATAATATTAAGATCTATCTTGTTGTGAAACAGTTCAATACCCGGTTTCAGAATTTCTATATCCCCTCTAAACTTATTGATTACTGCTGCTTTAATTCTTTTTTTATCTTCCGTTCCCAGTAAAAGCATGGTTCCTGCTAAGGAAGCAAAAACGCCGCCTCTATCAATATCTCCAACTAAAAGAACAGGAGCATCAACCATTTCAGCAAAACCCATATTAGCAACATCCTGCTTTCTTAAATTTATTTCTGCTGGACTTCCAGCTCCCTCTATTACAATTATGTCGTATTCTTTAGAAAGAGATTTAAAAGCATTTAAAATATATGGTTTCACCTCTTCTTTATAATCTCTAAAATAAGGCATATTTCCATATACTTCCCCCATTAATACTACCTGACTTCCTTTTTCTCCAGTAGGCTTAAGAAGTATTGGATTCATTCTTACATCAGGTTCAATTCCAGCAGCTTCAGCTTGCATTACTTGAGCTCTACCCATTTCTAAACCTTTAGATGTTATATATGAGTTAAGAGCCATATTTTGAGATTTAAAAGGTGCAACTCTATAACCATCCTGTTTAAAAATTCTGCACAGGGCAGCAGTAGTTAAACTTTTTCCAGCGTTTGAGTTTGTACCTTGGACCATTATTATTTTTGCCATACTTACTCCTTAAATAAATTATTTTTATTAATACTTTTTTTATTGCAAATTAAATCTACATAACCGGCTTCATGTTCTCCAGTTAAAGAACTTGTTTGATGATCTGATAATATAATTATTTTAGAATCTTCATCAGTAGCTTCGTATATCGGATTTAAAACCTTTTTATCAATTTTTTCAATAAAATCAATCTTATCTTTTAAATTTTTGCGATGGGAGATCTCATCAGTACCGTTTATGTGAATAATAGTTACATCATATTTATCATAATTGTTAATTACAGCATTAGCCTTTTCTGTCAAATCTGTATCAAAATCTCCCGTTGAGTTATTAAGCTGAGCAATTTTGATATTCATATTCTTGAATAGACCTTTGACAATTTCTGTGTGGGAAATTGAAAAAACACTTTTACCATGAAGATTTTGAAATGTTGGCATATTAAAAGGCTTACTTGGGCCCCAAGGTAAATATATATAATCTATTCCATTAATTCTGTACTTGTTATTTTTCATAAAATCCTTTAAAAGAACGTTACTGTATACTTCATTTATATATTGAGTTAAATCCCCGCCAATTTCTTCATGTGGGTAAAAATCTGCTAAATTACTGAAATCTTTTTCCGAAGTAATTACAAGTAAATTTTTATAATCATTCAAATGATAATATTTTAACCCTTCAGGAATATTTATAGTTTCAGATAGATTTTTTTTATTATCTTTAGTTAATCCAATGCCGTTAAAAGAATGTAACTTATTTTTCTTTATAGAAATTAAATTGCATCTTAAAACCCATTCGTTCTCAGACACTGGTATATCATAGGCTAGAGATTCTAGATAAGCTCTGTGATTTGGAATATTTTTGTCATCAAGACCTATTATTTTTGAAATACAATTAAGACTATTAGCATTTTTTTTGCTATGGTGAAATTTTGTTTTCCCATGAAAACCTTGAGATTTTATAAGCTCTAAAGTAGGTGTAGTAGCATATTCCAGAGGACTTTGGTTGTTTAAAAATAAAATTTTATTTTCGCTTATTCCATCAAGTATTATAAGTATTGTCTTCATTTTATCTTAATATTTCCTTTAATTTAGATATTAAAAACTTGTTGTCGTCTTTTTCTTTTACAGCAATTCTGTAGTAACTAATATCTAGACCTTTATAATTGTAACAGCTTCTGATTAATATTTTTTCTTTTTCTAAAGATTTTTTCAAATCAATTTTTTTATTTAATTTAAATAAAATATAATTTGCTTTTGAAGGATAAACTTTTAATTCTAATTTTTGCAACTCTTCTATTAAATACTTTCTTTCGGAACTAATGTATTTAACTGATTTTCGAATATATTCTTCTTCATTTACGGCAGCTATTCCGCATTTTTCTGCTGTAGTAGATATATTCCATGGAGGTCCGTTTTTTTTAAAATTAGAAATCAATTTTTCATCAGATGACATACAGTATCCCAGTCTAATACCAGGAATTGCAAAAATTTTAGTATAAGACTTCAGAATAATCAGATACTTATTTAAATTAATTTTATCAACTAAAGAATAGTTTTTAGTATCAGATAAAAAGTCAATAAAGGATTCGTCTAATACAAGATATGTGTTTGTGATTAAGCACTTATTTAAAATTATCTCTAATAAATTTTTATTAACAAGTATACCAGTAGGATTGTTAGGATTACACAAGAATACAATATCAATTTTTTCTGTTATATAATTAATGAAATCCTCATTTACTTTAAAACTAGTTTCTTCTTTCAAAGTGTAGTAATTAATATTTGAATTTACGGAGTTAAGAGCTGCTTCATATTCTCCAAAAGTAGGAGATGTCAGTAAGGCATTTTTAGGTTTCAAAGTCTGAACAATTCTAAAAATAGCTTCAGAAGCACCGTTAGAAGGGAAAATAAAATTTTCGGATATTTTTTCTTTTTTAGAAATTGTTTTTAATAGTTTTCTATAGTATTGATCCGGGTATTTTTCGCATAAATCCAAAGAATTGAAGTATGTTTCCTTTAGACCCTGAGGGATTCCAAGAGGATTTATATTTGAGGAAAAATCAACTATACTATTTTCATCCACACCTAAATTTTTTGCTGTAGTATATATATCTGCGCCATGTTTATAAGTTTTCATAACAAATCCTTCCTTTTAGTTCAAAATATATATTATAGCTAAGCTTAATAATAATCCTAAAAATGCAGTGACATACATTAATTTAAATGTTTTTAATAAATCGGAGACCCCAATAGTTTTCAAATTATCACCAATATATGGTTTTTCTACTAAATTACCGTGGTAATAATTTGGCCCTCCAAGCCTAATATTTAATGCTCCGGCAGCAACGGATTCTGTTTGTGCTGCATTAGGGCTTAAATGTTTTTTTCTATCTCTAAAATAAATTTTTAATGAGTTTTTATAGTTATATCTTAATAAAAAGGAAGACAATACCATCAATAAACTGCTGATCCTAGAAGGAATAAAATTTAGTATATCATCAGCAATTGCTGAGAACTTACCAAAAAACAAATATTTTTCGCTTTTATAGCCTACCATAGAATCTAAAGTATTTGCAGCCTTGTAGGCGATTCCTAGTGGTGCGCCTCCTACTGCAATAAAAAGCATAGGGGCAATAATACCATCGCTTATGTTTTCAGCAACTGTTTCAACGGCTGCTTTCAATATAGACTCTTCATCGAGGTTTTTTGTATCTCTTCCCACTATCATAGATAGATTTTTACGACTTTTTCTTAAATCTTTTTCTAATAGCGAATCTAATACTTTTTTTGTTTCATCTCTAAGGTCTTTAATAGCTAAGATGTAATAACATAATATAATTTCTACAAAAATACTTATGGCAATATGCAACTTAGATAATAAAATTAAGATAATTAAAGTTATTAATAAAGAAGAAAATACAGTTATTACCCACAATAGTATTCCTAAAAAAAATTCTATTCTTTTGCTTACCATATACGGTTTAAATTTATCTTCAAGAAATATAATAAGCTTTCCAATATATCTAATAGGATGAAGAAGATTTTGTGGATCTCCTATTAATAAATCAAGAAAAAAACCTGCTGTGAGTGTTATCATAAAGTCTCCTTAAATAAAAAAAAATCTGGACTATTCCAGAAGAATTAAAATAAATTAATAATATATAATATATATTATCAATTAAGATTATCCTCCCGAAAATCTATTGATTTAAACTTGGCAGGTCTCCTGACTATCGGATCATATAAATTCTCACCTTCCCATTTGAGCAGTGGCATTGAGATTTATCACCTTTACAGTAGCGGGGGCTGTAACAGATCTTGCTGTTTTCCCTTTTAAAACTTAGTTACCAAATTTAATAACTTAATTATATAGATTGATATTATAAATGTCAATTAACAAAAAATAGATATTAATGACTTATAATGTTTAAATATAAGTAAAAATAAGATATAATTATGTTAATAATATGTAAAAGAGAGGTGAAAAATGGACTTAGTAACTATTAAGGAAATAATTGAAGGACTTGACTTAGAGGTTGTTCATAAACCTAATAAAGAAAAAAGCGTGGAAAATAGTGAATTAACTAGACCAGGTCTCCAATTAGCAGGATACTTTGATATGTTTGCATATGAGAGAATTCAAATATTTGGAAAAACTGAAACAAATTATATTGAAACTTTGGATGTTGACCACAAAATATCAAGAATGGATAAGATATTTTCATATCCAATTCCAGCAGCTATTGTATGTTCAGAAAAAGAAGTTGATGAAGTAATGATTTACTGTGCAAAAAAACACGACAGATATTTACTTAAAACAGTAGAAAGCACTACAAAACTTATAAGTAGGCTGGATAAGTTAATTGAATCAAAAATTGCACCTAAAGTAACAGTACATGGAGTCATGGTAGAAGTATACGGTATCGGAGTACTCTTAACTGGGAAAAGTGGAATAGGGAAAAGTGAGACGGCCCTTGAACTCATAAAAAGAGGACACAGACTTGTTTCTGATGATGCTGTCACTATAAGGCAGGTAGGAAATATTTTAGAATGTGCATCTCCGGAAGTAACAAGACACTTGCTAGAAATCAGAGGAGTTGGAATACTTGATATTACACATTTGTATGGTGTTGGTTCCATCAAAGTAGATCAGATGCTGGATGTTGTTATACATCTTGAAGAATGGGAAGAAGGAAAAGACTACGATAGATTGGGATTTGATGAAAAACATGTTTCAATTTTAGGGAAGAAAATTCAAAAGATGGTTATACCTGTTAGAACTGGTAGAAACATAGCTATGATAGTAGAAGTAGCAGCTATGAGTATAAGGCAAAAAGTTTTAGGATATAATATTGAAGAAGAATACTCAAAAAGATTTAAAAAAATAAAGGAAAAATAGAAATTGTATTTAATTTAAAACATAACAACAAAAACATAAATAAACAATATCACAAATAAAAATAAATTAGTGTATTATTTAACAAAGTAAAGGAAAGTACAGTTAATAGATAATATAATTTATAAAATTATAGGTAAATATTCCTTGCAAGTCTTAAAACATCTACGGCTGTATTAATGTAGATCAAATTTTTTTAGAATAATTGGTATAATTTGCTTTTTTTTATTAATAATATACAGAAAAAAATGGGAAAAAACTGTTAAATTAAATTTATTTCCTTATTTTGCATTAAATATTTAAAACACTTTATTAACTATTGACTAAAATTAAAATGCAAGTTATACTTTTTATATATCTATTTTGCACATTGTATACAATAATAACCAAGGGGGTTAGAAAAATGGCAAAAAATACTAAAACAATGGATGGTAATACGGCTGCAGCATATGTTGCATACGCATTTACCGATGTAGCAGCAATTTATCCAATTACTCCATCATCACCGATGGCTGAACATATAGATGAATGGGCTGCTCACGGCCAAAAAAATATTTTTGGTCAAGAAGTAAAAGTTTCCGAATTACAATCTGAAGGTGGAGCATCAGGAGCTGTACACGGATCACTAGCAGCAGGAGCTTTAACTTCAACATTTACAGCATCTCAAGGATTGCTACTAATGTTACCTAATATGTACAAAATTGCTGGAGAGTTACTTCCAGGAGTATTTCATGTTAGTGCGAGAGCAGTAGCTGGACATGCATTATCAATTTTTGGAGATCACTCAGATGTTATGGCTACAAGACAGACTGGATTTGCTCAACTTGCTTCCGGTAGTGTTCAGGAAGTTATGGACTTAGGTGGCGTTGCACATCTTACTGCGATTAAAACAAGAATACCTTTTGTGCATTTCTTTGATGGATTTAGAACATCTCATGAGATTCAAAAAATAGAAGCGATAGATTACAATGATTTTGCGAAATTGGTTGATTACGAAGCTGTTAAGGAATTTAGAAAGAGAGCTTTAAATCCAGAACATCCTGTAACAAGAGGAACTGCTCAAAATCCTGATATTTATTTCCAAGCTAAAGAATCAGCTAATAGTTTTTACACAGACGTTCCAGATGTAGTAGCAAACTACATGGAAGAAATGAACAAAATAACTGGAAGAGACTACAAACCTTTCAATTATTACGGTGATAAAGACGCAGAGAACATAATTATAGCTATGGGCTCTGTAACAGAGACAATTGAAGAAACGGTTGATTACTTAAATGCTAAAGGAGAAAAGGTCGGACTTATTAAAGTTCATTTATATAGACCTTTTTCTGCAAAGTACTTTTTTGATGTGCTACCTAAATCTGTAAAGAATATAGCTGTACTAGACAGAACTAAAGAGATAGGCTCAGTAGGAGAACCATTATATATAGATGTAAAAGCTATGTTCTATGATAAAGAAAAAAGACCTTTAATTGTAGGTGGAAGATATGGATTAGGATCAAAAGATACTACTCCATCTCAAATTAAAGCAGTTTATGATAACCTCAAAACGAACGAACCGAAGGATGGATTTACAATAGGTATAATAGACGATGTAACATTTACATCACTACCTGTAGGAGATACTATCGTAACATCACCGGAAAGCACTATTAAGTGTAAATTCTGGGGCTTAGGTTCTGATGGAACTGTGGGAGCAAACAAAAATGCAATTAAGATTATAGGTGATAATACTGATATGTATGCACAAGGTTATTTTTCCTACGACAGTAAAAAATCTGGTGGTATAACTGTATCACACTTGAGATTTGGAGAAGAGCCTATAAGATCTACTTATTTGGTAAATCAAGCAGATTTTGTATCATGTTCTCAACAATCCTATGTAGATAAGTATGACTTACTGAAAGGTCTTAAAAAAGGTGGAACTTTCTTGCTTAATACAATTTGGGATGAAAAAGAATTAGAAGAAAACTTACCTGCAGAGCTTAAAAGTTATATAGCTGATAATGATATTAAGTTTTATACAATAAATGCTACTAAAATAGCAGAAGAAATAGGATTAGGACATAGAACAAATATGGTTATGCAATCAGCATTCTTTGAGTTAACAAAAGTAGTTCCGAAAAAGGATGCGGTTAAGTATCTAAACGAGGCTATTAAAAAATCCTACGGTAAAAAAGGCGATAAAATAGTAAAAATGAATGAAGAAGCAGTAGATAAAGGAATAACAGAATTGGTTAAGATTGACGTGTCTAAATCATGGAAAGGTTCTGAAGAAGAATGTGCAGATGTTGAAACTGGAAAGGAAAAACCAGATTTCATAAAGAATGTACTTGAACCTGTTAACAGACAGGAAGGAGATGACCTTCCGGTAAGCACCTTTGTAGGAAGAGAAGATGGAACTTTCCCTCAGGGAACAGCAGCATACGAAAAAAGAGGAATAGCTGTAAACGTACCTGAGTGGCAAATAGACAACTGTATTCAATGTAATCAATGTGCATTTGTTTGTCCACATGCTGTAATTAGACCGTTTTTACTTGATGAAGACGAGAAGAAAAATGCTCCGGACACTTTCGAAACTAAGAAAGCTATGGGTAAAGCATTAGAAGGGTTAGAATATAGAATTCAAATAAGTCCTTTAGATTGTACAGGTTGTGGAAACTGTGCAGATGTATGTCCTGCTAAAGAAAAAGCACTTGTTATGAAACCTATAGAAACTCAGGTTGAAACACAATCACCAAATTGGGAGTATGCAATGGATAACGTTAAAATAAAAGATACTCTTATGAATAAAGGAACTGTTAAAGGTAGTCAATTTGCACAGCCATTATTAGAATTCTCAGGAGCATGTGCTGGGTGTGGTGAAACACCATATGCTAAAGCAGTTACTCAACTATACGGAGATAGAATGATAATAGCAAATGCAACTGGTTGCTCTTCTATATGGGGTGGATCAGCACCATCTACACCTTACTGTAAAAATTCACAGGGTAAAGGACCTGCTTGGGCTAACTCATTATTCGAAGATAATGCAGAGTACGGATATGGTATGGCACTAGCTGTTAATGTTATAAGAGATAGTATAGAAGATTCAATGAAATCAATTCTTGAAAAAGATGTAGATGAAAAAGTTAAAGAATCATTAGAAGCTTGGATTAAAGGAAAAGAAAATGCAGAAGCATCTGAGGAAGCTACGGCTATGGTTCTTGAAGCATTAGATAACTTTAAACCATGTGATGAATGTGAAAAAGAATACAATAATATTATCGATAATAAAGATTACCTAATTAAAAAATCTGTTTGGATCTTTGGTGGAGACGGATGGGCGTACGATATTGGATACGGAGGATTAGATCACGTATTAGCTTCCGGTGAAGATATTAATGTAATGGTATTTGATACAGAAGTTTACTCCAATACAGGAGGACAGTCATCTAAAGCTACACCAACTGCAGCAGTAGCTAAATTCGCTGCATCAGGTAAAAAAGTTAAGAAAAAAGATTTAGGTATGATTTCAACAACATATGGATACATTTATGTAGCTCAAGTAGCAATTGGAGCAAATCAGAATCAATTTATGAAGGCTCTAAAAGAAGCTGAAAGCTACAAAGGACCTTCTATAATAATTGCATATTCTCCATGTATAAATCATGGAATTAAAGCAGGAATGGGTAAATCAATAGAACAGGAAAAGAAAGCTGTTGAAGCTGGATACTGGCATTTATACAGATATAACCCACTTCTAAAAGAAGAAGGTAAAAATCCATTTATCTTAGATTCAAAAGAACCGTCAGCTTCATTTAAAGAATTTCTTGAAAGTGAAGTAAGATATACATCACTTCAGAGAACTTTCCCTGAAATAGCTGAAGAGTTATTTGAAGAAGCAGAAAAAGATGCTAAGGAAAGATATGAAGGTTACAAGAGAATGGCAGAAATGGAGTACTAAAAATAAACTAAAAAAGTTCAGCTGAAAAGCTGAACTTTTTTTATAATTCTTCCCATTTCTTAGATTTTTCTAAAGCTCTTTTCCATTTA
>CAZNLP010000007.1:0-33092 GCA_964574015.1 uncultured Clostridia bacterium
TTGCTCCGAAGGCTAAAATTATACATATTGATATAGATGGTACAGAAATAGATAAAAATACTAAAGATTGTGTGCCTTTAATAGGAGAAATGAAAAAAATACTTGAAAAACTTGTTGAAAAAGTATCTAAAAATTCAAGAGAAGATTGGTTGAAGGAAATATTGTCAAATAAGATAGAGGAACCAGATAAGAGTTTATTTGTTCCAAAAAATATTTTAGAAAAAACTAATGAATACTATAGTGAAAATACTATAGTTGCAACTGATGTAGGACAACATCAAATGTGGACAGGACAGTTCTGGAAGTTTAAAAAATCCAATGAATTTGTTACATCAGGTGGACTTGGAACTATGGGTTACGGGTTAGGAGCTGCGATAGGTGCAAAAGTTGGAAATCCTAAAAAAGATGTAGTATTGATAACTGGAGACGGTAGTTTTAAAATGAACTCTGGAGAACTGTTAACTCTTGCGAGGTACAACCTTCCAGTTAGAATGATTATGCTTAACAATAATGCTTTAGGAATGGTTAGACAATGGCAAAGAATGTTCAGTAACAGCAGATACTCTGAAACTACCAATAAAGATTACGTTGATAATGTAAAATTGATGGATGCTTACGGTATAAAGGGTTATGTAGTAAAATCTATGAAAGAACTTGATAAAGTTTTAGAAAAGACAAGGAATCTGGAAGAGCCTATATTTATAGAATGCAAAATAGATCAAGAAGAATCAGTATATCCTATAGTTCCTCCAGGAAGACCTATAAACGAACTTTTATTAAATGGATAAAAAAAAGACTCTCAAGTTTTGAGGGTCTTTTAAGTTTCAATTTCCTTTACGCCTTCTACTGTTTTGAGACCTTCTATAACATCTACGGGTGTAGCTTTTAAGGGAAGACGAAGAACAAAGTTAATTCTTAAAACTTCTTCATTTTCGTCTTGCATTGAAATCTGTCTTATTTGTACATTTTGATTTCCGAAATAAGTTCCAATAGAACCTAATTGTCCTGGAACATTATTACATAAGACACTTATTCTCATTTCCTGCTTTCTATTTATCATATAATGATTAATTTTTTGGAAAACAATTAAAGCAAAGATAATAATTACCGTAGTAAATATAGCAGGAATAACAAATCCGGAACCGCAAGCCAGTCCAATACCAGCAGTAGACCATAAACTTGCAGCGGTAGTTAAACCTCTAACACTTACACCTTCTTTAATAATGGTGCCGGCGCCTAAAAAACCAATACCACTTACAACCTGAGCCCCTAATCGGGCAGCATCAGTATCAGTTGCTGAATAGGTATAAGCAACATAAATACCGGTAACCATAATCAAAGTGGAACCTGTGCCTACTAAGATATGAGTTCTTAATCCGGCAGGTCTATTCAAGCCTTCTCTTTCAAGTCCTATAACACCACTTAATATAAATCCGGTAAAAATTCTTAATAATATTTCACCTAAAGGTAGAGCCATTTAAATCACTCCTTGTTATTATTTTTCCCATCGAAGATCCTTGCCGTAAAATTTGCATCCAATATAATTGTTTAATATTCTGGATACTATCCTATCAGTATAATGATTTCCTATGTTTTCAATTGATAGGTTTGTAGAAATTAATGTGTTTTTACCTGTAATCAATCTTGAATTAATTATATTAAACAACTCAGTTTTTGTGAAAGAGTTATTTGATTCCGTACCTAAATCATCAATTATTAGCAAATCTGTATTAAAAAGCATTTCATAGTGTTCTTTATTATAATCACTATCATTACTATATTTAAACTTATAATTACTTATTATTTCAAACATTTTAAAAGCAGTTTGATACAAAACAGTATACCCATCATCAATAAGTTCTTTAGCAATACAATTGCATAAAAAAGTTTTTCCTAGGCCTGTTCCCCCATAAAACAGAAGATTATCCTTAGCATCTCGAAAATTTAATGTGAATTTCTTACACTCTTTGTATATATTTTTCATATTATCCCTAGGAGATAAATTTTCTCCAGGATAAGATTTATTGCTAAAAATATTTATATTGAAGGTTTCAAAATTTTCTTTTTTAAGCATATGCTCCATATTAGACATTTTATACTGTTGATTTATGATTTTCTGTTTAAAACAGATGCATCTTTCTCCAGTACTTACATATCCCGTATCATTACAAATGTCACATTCATAAGATGGCTTTAAGTAACCTTCTGGTATACTGTTTTTTTTATATATATTAGATTTCTTGTTTTTAAAATATTCTAATTTTTCTTTTATAATCTTAATTTCTTCTTTATAGTTGTCCGGTTTAGCAAAGGTTATTTTTGATATTTTAATACTTAAAACAGAAATACTTTCATCAATCTTTTTTAATTCCGGTATCATATCGTAAATTTCTTTTTTTCTGTATTCTAAATCCGATTGGCTTTTCAATCTTTTTTGATCGTATTCTTTTAAAATGTCTCTTATTAATTCATTATTCATTTTAACACCACTTATTCTTTATTTCTATTATTAAACTTTCTTCTTGCTATTTCGTCAAGTTCTTCGGAGGTATAATTTTTATATTTTTGATCAAAATCATCAAAATTTGTTGATTTGCTAGGTTTTTTATTTTTCTTATATTTATTAGAGTTTATTTTTTTTATATCTTCAACTTTTTTATAACCCTTGTTATACCAGTCCTTTAAAATTGAATTAAAGTAATTAATATTTGGATTAGGTATTTTACTTGAGTTTTCTAAAGCTTTTAAAACCATATCTATAGAAAAATTCCATTCAAAAAACCACTTATCAATAGTATCCATTTCACTTTTTGTTAACTGTCTTCCAGAAAAACCTAAAGATTTTTTTATTTTTTTATAATAACCGTATATCTCAGATTGTTTTTCAAAATAATCTCCTAAGTCTTCTATTGTTTCAATGTTACTGTCGTGCCAAGAATTAAGTACTGATTCAATATAGTTAAAATTTTTGGCATTTTTTCTTTTGACAGAATATATAAAACCTTGAATTATAATTATATCATCAAAGGAGAATTTTTTCTTCCAAGATAAAACTTTTCTTTTTTCATTAAAAGTAAGTTCTCTTCCGTATATTTTTCTAAGTTCTTCAAACATATTTTTTGTAGAATCATTCTTATTAGAGTGGATGAGATCGTTAAAAGAGGGTTTATTTTCATTAGATCTTGACGTGTAGACTTTTTCTACATATAACCCTTTTAAATTCACAAACTCTACATCATAAGTACCATTATCTAAATATTTTTTCTTAATAACACCTTGATCTTCCCAGTAACTCCAAGCATCATCAACTTCTTCTTCACTTATACTTAAGTTTTTTGATATAGAAATATTACTAAATTCTTTTTCATGATTAGAAGCATATTTATAACCTAAAAGATAGACTTTTACGTGGGTACCTTTTGCAGGAGGCATATAATCATTAAGAAAAATGTTTTCATAAGTGGTACTTCCAAGATCCATTTTTTGACTTTCTTTATAAAATGTCATTATTATCAATCCTTCTATTATTATATAAATTTTATTATAACATATTATAGGATACAATTTAATTAATACTGAAAACTAATAAAATTATATTTGATTATTATTTACTTAGATATTATAATAAAAGCATTATTTGAAAAAAATGCAGATTGCAAAAATGTGTATAAATAAATTTTCTTTTAAAAAAACATCATTTATGTTAAAATAGACGAGGGTATTTAAAAATCAAGTGGAGACAATATATGGAAAACTTATCTGAAATATTCAACAAAAAACAAAAATATATTCTTAGAAATCAGTACTTAAAGAGAATTTCAGTAATATTTTTAGCTACAATGATTGTACTGACTATTTCGCATGTCTACAATCAGAAACACCTAGAGGCTAAGGCAGAAGCAATACACGAACAGGAAACCAGAGCTAAGGAAATATATTTAGATGGAGAATATGTTGGAGTAGTAAGAAATGAAGAATCCGTAGATAAAGTATTATTTGAAATCAAAGAAACTATTCAAAATAAAGAAGGTATGGATATTAAAATATCTAATGACATAGAGCTTGTAGATTCTCACGCAGAAGAAGATGAATTAACCGGAAAAAACCATATAGTAAATGAAATTAGAGGAAAATTAAATTATGAAGTAGTTGCTTATGGAGTAGAAGTTGAAGGAGAAATAATTGGGGAACTTCCTTCAAAGGAATTGGCAGAACAATTATTAGAAGAGATAAAGGCTCCCTACTATGAAATGACAAGAAATTCAGAGAATGTAGAAGTAGAGATTGCACAAGATGTTAATATAGTTGAAGTTCAGGCAACTAAAAATGAGCTTGAAACTTATAAAAACCTTTTATATTACGTACAAAAAGGTACAAATATAGAGAAAACCCATGTAGTAGAAAATGGAGAAAATTACTGGACAATAGCAAGTAAATATAATTTAGAAGTTTCAGATTTAATAGCTGCTAATCCAAATATAAATCCTAACTTAATACATCCGGGAGATGAATTAAGCTTAGTAATACCAAAACCATACATAGGAGTAAGAACAAAAGAAATAGCAGTATACGAAGAAAAAATAACCTATGACACAGAATATGAAAAAGTCTCTTGGCTTTACAATGACGAATATCAAACGAAAATTAATGGTGAATATGGGGTAGTAGAAATTAGGGCTGAAATAATAAAAGAAAACGGTATTGAAGTAAGTAGAAATGTTGTCGAAGAAAAAACTATAGAAGAACCGGTAACGGAAGTACTGTACAATGGTATGAAAGAACCACCTCCTAAAAAAGGAACGGGATATTTTAACAATCCCCTGCCTACGGGCTATGTTACATCTAGATACGGACCGAGATGGTCGGGATTCCATTACGGGGTGGATATAGCATCATCAATAGGGACACCTATAGCTGCCGCTGATGGAGGGGTAGTAACTTTTTCCGGATGGTACGGAGACTATGGATATATGATTGAGATAGATCATGGAGGAGGATTTTCTACAAGATATGCCCACTGCTCTAAATTATATGTTGGGGTAGGAGAAAAGGTATATCAAGGTAAGACTATAGCAACTGTTGGAAATACAGGATATAGTACAGGGCCTCACGTACATTTTGAAGTTAGAAAGTATGGAAATACTGTAAATCCACAACAGCTTATAGGAACAAAATACAGATAAATAAATTTATTTAATAGTAAAATAGCAGATGTTTCTGCTATTTTTTTGTTAATGTTTTAAAAATATCTTCTTACTATGGTATAATGTAAGTAACTTAATTATAAGTGAGGGGTATTATGATAAATGGGAAAAGTGAGCCAACTTTAGTATCTAAAAAAGTGTTATTAAGGGAGTTGAATGAAGATAAAGATACTCCCCAGCTGTATATAATTTTTAAAAATCCTGAAATACATAAATGGTTGGGAACAGAAATCCCTAAAAATGTACAGGAAGTAAGAAAATCAATAAAAAATTACTGCAACAGTAGTGATTTATATTCATGGGCAATTACAGATATCAACAATGATAAAACTATAGGAATATATTATTTGTGGAAACCTGTTGTACAGATAGATGGTACTAAAATTATTCCGGCTGAATCTCAGAGGCTGGCTAAACACTGTTGGAGAAAGGGATATATGAAAGAATCTAGAAAATTAGTGTATAGATTTGCATTTGATATTTTAGAAGTTGACGAAATACATGCTCAAGTTTGGAAAAATAATATAAATTCTATTAAATCAATGGAGCACTCCGGCTATAAAAAGTACAAGGAAGTTGAAAAAACCATACTAAAATACAGAAAAAATTATATAGAATGTCACTACAGGTTAAAAAAAAATGATTTCATGAAAAGTAATTTAATGAAGTAAAATTAATCTTTTTCTAATAATAAGCTAATAATGTATTAATTAAGATATATTATTATAATAATTGAAATTATAAATAAATAAGAGGTGAAAAATATGGCAAAAAGATTATATAAAAATCAATCAAAGAAAAAAATAGCTGGAGTATGTCAAGGTGTTGCCGAATACTTTGATATAGATCCTACTATTGTTAGAATTTTATGGTTTGCTGTTTCATGGGTTTATGGAGTAGGAGTAGGAATTTACATACTAATGTGGATAATACTACCTGATAAAAGTGAAGTGGCTGAAGTACTTGATGAAGAAGAATTTAGTAAAGACAAGGTAAGAGATTTTTACAAAGATAGTAAAGACGAAGAAAAAGAAACTACCAAAGACGAATATTAAGAAGTAAAAAACCCTTCAGTTTGAAGGGTTTTTTAGTGTCTTTAAAGGTATAATGAAATATTTCTTATAAAATGATATAATATAACAACTTAAAATAAATGGTGATATAATGGAAAGAAAATACGTCTTAACAATTGACTGTGGAACACAGAGTATAAGAAGTTTGATTTTTGACAATCAGGGAAAATTAGTTGTTAAATCAAAAAAAGAATTTCCCGAATATAAAAGACCAAAGGAAAATTGGGTAGAAGCAGATCCTGAAATGTTTTGGGAGTATTTAGTAGATGTAGTAAAAGAAACTAAAGAAATTGAACCTGAAATATTTGGAAAAATAAAAGGCATTTCTGTTACTACACAGAGAGATACTGTAATTATATTAGATAAGAACAATAAACCTTTAAGAAATGCAATAATGTGGATGGATACTAGAAAAACAGATAAACCAAAAAAAATGAAATCTTGGGCAAATATACTGCTTAAGTTGGTAAGATTTAAAGAAAATGCTGAAAAATTCAATAAAGAATGTAAAGGGCATTGGATTGAAAAAGAAGAACCGGACATCTGGAATAAAACAAAAAAATACATTCTTTTATCCACTTATTTGAATTATAAATTGACAGGTAAATTAGTGGACAGTAAGGCTTCAATGATAGGACATATACCCTTCGACTACAAAAATCAAAAATGGTCTGGAAAATACGATATTAAAAACCAAATATTCCAAATAGATAGAAATATGCTTCCTGATGTTGTAGATCCTGGAAAAGAAATAGGACGAATAACTGAAGAAACTGAAAAATTAACGGGCTTAATGAAGGGACTACCTTTAATTGCTTCCGGTTCAGATAAAGGTTGTGAAACTATAGGAACCGGAACGATAGATTTAACTAGTGGAAGTATATCTTTAGGTTCTCAAGCAACAATACAAACAACTTCAAAAAAATACTTTGAATTGAGAAAATTATTTCCTCCTTTTACAGCTGTAAGACCAGGGTATTACAATCCGGAAATAAATATATACAGAGGTTATTGGATGGTTAAATGGTTTGAAGAAGAGTTTGCCCACGAAGAATTAAAAATAGCCAATGGAGATACAAACAAAGCTCTTAACATTTTAAATGGTAAATTAGATCAAATACCACCAGGAGCAGAAGGTTTAATTCTTCAACCATACTGGGGCAAAGAGCTTATGAGACCAGAGGCAAAGGGGTCAATAATAGGGTTTTCCGATAAACATAATAAAATTCATATATACAGAGCAATAATAGAAGGAATAGGATTTGCTCTTCTTGAAGGGATAGAAAAAATAGAGAAAAAATCTAAAGTAAGAATGAAAAAATTAGCTATATCCGGTGGAGGATCTCAAAGCGACTCTATATGTCAAATATCAGCGGATATATTTAACAGAGAGATATACAGAGTACAAACCCATGAAACTTCAGGTTTAGGAGCCGCCATAGCAACTTTTGTTGGATTAAATGAATTTGAAAACTTTGAAGAAGCTATGGATAGTATGATACATTATAGTAGAGTATTTAAACCTGACCAAAAAAATGCTAAAATCTATAAAGACATAATAAACAAAGGATATAAAAACTTATATAAAAGACTAAGACCGATATATAAAGAACTAGATAATATAACAAATATACAACAAGCAGGTGATTTGAAATGAAGGATAAAATTTTAGTAGTAGATGATGAAAGACCTATAGCAAATATAATAAAGTACAATTTAGAAAAAGAAAATTTCACTGTGGAGACTGCTTTTGATGGAGAAGAAGCAATAAAGAAGGTGAAAATTTTTGAACCCAATCTTATTCTTTTAGATATCATGTTACCAAAAAAAAGCGGATTTGATGTGTTGAAAGAAATAAGAGCTGAGCATACTATGCCGATACTTATGCTTACTGCAAAAGAAGAAGAAAATGACAAGATTACAGGATTAGAATTAGGAGCAGATGATTATATAACTAAGCCTTTTAATATGAACGAAGTAATTGCAAGAGTAAAGGCAAATATAAGAAGATCAAAACTAATTAATCCAGAAGAAGTAAAAAAAGCAAAAATACTGGATTTAGGCAATATAAAAATCAACTTTAATACATATGAAGTAACAAGAAATGGAAACTCTGTTAATTTGACAAATAGAGAGTTTGAGCTCTTAAAATATCTTGCTTTGAATCCCGATAAAGCCTTTGAAAGAGAATTTTTACTTAAAGAAGTTTGGGGTTATGAATATGGAGATTTAAGAACGGTAGATGTTACTGTAAGAAGATTAAGGGAAAAAATTGAAACAGATGAAGATAAATATATTATAACTAAAAGAGGAGTAGGATACTACTTTAGGAGGACTTAATAATGTTTAGAAGTATAAGATGGAGGTTTATACTTATATACTTTCTTTTGGTTTTTTTAGCTATGGCAATAGTTGGTTTTTTTATAATAGATAACTTAGAGAAAGTTCAGTTAGACAACATCACTAAATCTATGAAAAGTCATATATCATCTATAATTGCAAGTTCTAGTTACCTACAAGAGGATAATTGGAAAGATAATGTAGAAGAAATACAAAATAGTGTTAGAGAAAGCATCCAGATAGGCTATAATGAAAATTTATATATAATTCTTAATGACGAAGATTTATCAATTATTGGTAGTACAATAGAAAATGTTGTGAATTTAAACCCTTATGATGTAAAAAGAATAAACAACTTTTTAGTTGAAGAATCCCTAGATGGAGAGATAGCAGAAATTATACCCCCGGAAGAATATGATGGTATACAAACGAGAGTGAAACATATGGCTTATCCTGTCAAAAACACCGAAGGTAATATCATAGGTATAATATACCTTACTTATTCTTTAGAGAGCGTTTATGAAACTGTAGAGAATTCAAAAACTATGCTTACTAGGGCTACAATATTAGCATTACTAATTACAATTATAATTGGTTTTTTTATAGCTACAAGTATTACCAAACCGATAAAGGATGTAACTTTAAAAGCTAAGGAAATGTCGAAAGGAAACTTTGATCAATTTGTAGATGTAAAATCTACCGATGAAATTGGACAGCTTGGTATGATGTTTAACTATTTGACAAAGGAATTAAAAAATAGAATTTCTGAAGTTTATCAGGAAAAAAGCAAAATAGAAACTACGTTTAACTATATGGCAGATGGTGTTATAACAATAGATTTAGATGGTAAAATAATTCATGCAAATCCAGTCTCGAAATCATTACTTAACCTTGATGATAAACCGGAGAAAAACGGTAATAAAATAATGAAAGAATTAAGTGATGAGCTTTCATTAGAGAATGTTGAAAAAAATTCTTGGATTGGAGATAAAAAAATAGAAATAGAAGGAAATATCTATAATATAAATTTTGCACCCTATAAAAATGATAGAAACGAAGTAGGCGGGGTGATTTTTGTTATGCAGGATATTACTGAACAGCAGAAATTGGAAAATATGAGAAATGAATTTCTTGCAAATGTTTCTCATGAGTTAAAAACTCCAATCACTACAATAAAAAGCTATTCAGAAACACTACTGTCAGGAGCTCTGGAAGATGAAGAAACTTCAAAAGAATTTATTAGGATAATTGATTCTGAGACTGATAGAATGTCAAGACTGGTGCAGGACTTATTAAAGCTTTCAAGGATTGAATATAATCAGGAAAAATGGAGTAAAAAAATTATAAATCCTAAAAAAGTAATAGAAAATGTATTTAAAAAATTAAGCATAAGAGCTAAAGAAAAAAATCAAAACCTGACAATAAATATAGAAAAAGATATAAATAAAATTGAATTTGATGAAGAAGGGTTAGAACAAATACTACAGAATATTATTGGTAACAGCATCAAATACACAAAAAAAGAAGGAACTATAGAGGTAACTGCATATAATGAAAGTAATAATGTAATCATATCAATAAAAGATAGTGGTATTGGTATTCCTAGAGGAGATATGAAAAGGATTTTTGAAAGATTTTATAGAGTAGATAAGGCTAGAAGCAGAGATATGGGTGGAACTGGATTAGGACTGGCTATAGCTAAACATATAGCTGAAGATCATAATTCGGAAATAGAGATTAAGAGCAAATTTAATGTAGGGACGCAGGTCAGAATTATAATACCTTCAGCCCCCATAGATAGAGGTGATTCATTTGAAAATAGAGAAGATTAAAACTGTACTTTTAATTTTCTTAGTTGGATTATCGATTTTCTTAACGAGTCAGCTGTGGTTTCAACCTTTTGAGATATCTACCAGCGAACAAGATGACAGCATTTATAGTGATGAAATTTTTTTGTGGGATAAAATAAAACCTGAAAAAATAGTTGTAGTTTCTGATAAAGAATACACTTCATATAAGGAAGAGCAAAGCAATAAACTTTGGAATGAATTTATTCCGATTTTTTCAAAAATTCTTGGAGACAATAATTCATCTATAAATGAAATAGAACAGTATAATAAAACAGAAGGTTTAGAACTTCATTTCTCAAATCCTATTCCTTCCGAAATATTTATTAGAGGATTAGAAATACCTAATTCTGACTTTTATGAGTCTATTAAATTCATAAAAAAATTCCATATTCCTCTAAATAAAAATAGCATTATAATCGATAACGGGAATGAAAAAACATATGAATTTTCGACAAATATTGATTTAAATAAATCTAATATGATTAATCTATATCAAGAAACTTTAGAAAGTTTAGACTTTATGTTTAATGCTGAGATAAATGGTACTAATATTGAAGCGCCGATACCTTTGAATGAAAAAATAATGAATCCTGTCATTGTTAAGTCGGAAATCAACATTGAAGATGATGAGTACATAACAAATATTGCCAAAACATATTACGACGAAAACTACGATTATGTAAGAAAATCTGTTGAAAATAACAGCAGTGTTAATTATGTTTATAAAAATGAAAAAGTATTAAAAGTTAATAATGATGGATTATTAGAGTTTTACAACACAGCAGAAAATACAATAACTGAAAATGACGTCTACTCAAGTTTACTGGTAGCATTAAATTTCACAGAAAATTTTTTAGGTTTTCCTGAAAATGCATATTTATCAAAAGTTGAAAATATACAGGAAAATGGAAATTTCGGGTACAAGTTCATTTTTGATTATAAAATATTGGACAGGCCTATTATTTTTAGCCAAGTCAGAAATGAAAGAGCAGTAGAAATTGAAGTAGTTGGAAATGAAGTTGTATTATACAAAAGATTTATTAGAGTAATAGATTACTCTGAACCTTCTATTATGGAAGAAAAAGAAGCTGTGAATCCATTAGATATAATAAAATCAAATATAGATCTGATGGCTATTATATTAATTGAAGAAGATAGAACAGAACTGCAAGATGAAGAATTAATTGAAAAGAATATTCTTGAATCCATTGAAGAGATATATCTCGGATATTACGACCCATCCCGAAAATTAAACGAACAGTTAATTAGGAGTGTTTGGGTAGTAAAAGCAGGGGATTCAAGGTATATATTCAATGCACTAACAGGAAACCTTGTTGAAATACAAACTATAGAATAGAGGAATATTATGAATTGGAATAAAGCAAAAACTATATTGATAATTGCTTTTATACTCTTAAATACTTTCTTGATATATTCTATCTATGAGAATAATATTGAAAACTATGAAGGTCTTGATGAAAGCTTTATCAAAAAGGTAGAAAGCTCACTATTAGACAAAAATATACTTATTGATGCTGATGTTCCCAAGGAAATATATAAAATGCCTTTACTAGAAGTAGAATACAGAATTTTTCAAAAAGATGATGTAGAAGACTATCTTGGGGAAAACTACGAAGAAAAAATAGAAGATGAATATTTTGTAAAAAATGATGGAAGTTATATAAGAATTGAAAATAATAAAAAATTAATTTATAATATAAGAGATGTGAAAGGAAATTTAAACATAGATGAAGAAGATGGATTAAGGTTTATAGAAAAGTATGTAGAGAATAACGATATAAACTTAGAGAAATATGAATTGGATTTAAAGATTACTAAAGAAAATCTATTTATATTCATCTATAAAAGGATATACGACAACAAGACATTAGAAAATGATTATTATAAATTTATTGTAGATAACGAAGGAGTGGCAGGTTTAGAAAGACAAAACATAAAAACCATAGAAGCAAAAGAAGGTTTAATCTATGTCACTACAGCCTATGAATCATTACTAAGATTAAAAAATGAAGGTAATGCAAAAAGAACAATAAAAAAAGTAGAAATAAGCTATTATACTGATGAAAACAGTAGTGAATGGGTAAATATTGTAAGAGCAAATATGGATCCAACATGGAAAGTTGTTTTTGATGATGGAAATATTAAATATTTGATAGAAACAGAATAAGTATTGAAAATAGTTATTATTTATTATACTATAAAATCCATAAAACGTAGAAGGAAGGAAATATGACAAAGTTAGTAATAGAAGGCGGAACAAGATTAAAAGGCAAAGTTAATATTAGTGGTTTTAAAAATGCAGCATTAGCAATTATAGCCGGTACTATATTATCAGATAAAAAATGTGTGATAGAAAACTTACCGGTAATTCAAGATGTAATCGTGTACAAGAATATACTAAAAAAACTAGGAGCTGAAGTTGATTTTACAGAAAAAGGGACATTAACTGTTGACGGAAGAGGTATTAGAGACTGTAATTTATTAAATGGATTAACAAAAAAATTAAGGGCATCTTACTATTTGTTAGGGGCAGGCCTGGGAAGATTTAAGGAAGTAACTATATCGTACCCTGGAGGCTGCGATATAGGAGTTAGACCAATAGACCAGCATATAAAGGGATTGGAAGCATTAGGCGGGAAATTTACTATTAAAGATGGAAAAATAAATGTAAAAGCTGACAGACTAATAGGTAATAAGATTTACTTAGATGTTGTTACAGTGGGAGCAACTATAAACATTATGCTTGCAGCCGTTTATGCTGAAGGTAAAACGATTATTGAAAATGCAGCAAAGGAACCTCATGTTGTTGATGCCGCTAACTTCTTAAATGCAATGGGTGCCGATGTAAGAGGAGCAGGAACTGATGTTATAAGAATAAACGGTGTAGATGAACTAAAGGGATGTAATTACAGCGTAATACCTGATCAGGTTGAAGCTGGGACTTATATGATAGCTGCTGCTCTAACAAAAGGAGACGTAATAATTAATAATGTAATACCTAAACACATGGAACCTATAACTGCAAAGCTTAAAGAAATGGGTATGGGTATTGAAGAATACGGAGACTCACTTAGAGTGTTTTACGAAAAGAAATTAAAACCTGTCAATATAAAGACTTTACCTTATCCTGGGTTTCCGACTGATCTCCAACAACCTATGACGGTTTTACTATCAACAGTAGAAGGAGATAGTATTGTAATAGAAAGTATCTTTGAAAATAGATTTAAATACATTGAAGAACTATTGAAGATGAAGGCTGATGTAAAAGTTGATGGTAGAACAGCAGTTATAAAAGGTGTAAATAAATTAAAATCGGCTGAAGTTAGAGCAACGGATTTAAGAGCAGGAGCAGCTTTAGTACTGGCATGTTTAGCTGCAAAAGGGACATCAACTGTTTACGACGTTTATCATATTGATAGAGGCTATGAATTTATCGAAAATAAACTGATGAACCTTGGGGCTAAAATGAAAAGAATTGAAGAAGATGAATAAAAGTAAATTAGCTGGTGGAAACATCAGCTATATTTAATAGCGGAGGAATTATGGGACTAAAATTTTGTTCTTTGTTTAGCGGGAGCGATGGAAACAGTCAGTATATAGAATATAAAAGCACAAAAATATTAGTTGATTCAGGTTTAAGCGGTAAAAAAATTCAAAATCAACTTATAAGCATACAGGCAAATCCAGAAGAAATACAGGCTATATTTATAACCCATGAACATATAGACCACATAAAGGGAACGGGAGTTTTATCTAGAAGATACGATATTCCTATATATGCTAATAAAAAAACATGGGAAGCAATGCTACCTAAAATAGGTAATATAGAAGATAAAAATATAAGAATAATTGAAAAGAATAAGAGTATTGAGTTTAATGAACTGGTTATTAATTCCTTCAGTGTTCATCATGATGCAGTAGATCCAGTAGGATATACTATTTCTAATAACAAAAAAAAGATATGTCTACTGACGGACACGGGAGTTGTAGATGAAAACATAAAAGCAAACTTGGATAATTTTGATCTTTTGCTACTTGAAACTAATCACGACGTAGAAATGTTAAAAGTAGGGTCATACCCTTTTAATCTTAAGAAAAGAATTTTATCTAAATTTGGACATCTATCTAATGAAACAGCAGGACATTTTCTAACAAAAATACTTAAAGATAGGGAGGAAGTAGTTTTACTTGGCCACTTAAGTGCTGAAAACAACTTTCCCGACCTTGCAGAAAAAACAGTATCGAATATACTAGTAGAAAAAGGATTTACTCCAGGTAAAAATGTAAAGGTTGAGATGACTTATAGAGATAGAGCAGGAAAAATATATATTCTTAAGTAGAAAACTTAAGAAAAAATTAAGTCTAATACTTTAATCTAAAGTATAACAAGGAGGTTCTAGTATGGAAAAATACTACAAAGATAAAATAAAAACCACAAATGAAGAAAAACCAGTTGAAGTAAAAAATGAAAATTCAAAAAATAGTAAAACAGAAAATCAAAAAGTTAAAAAAAGAGGATTAATATCATATTTTATAGTAGCTCTATGCGCAGCTATAATTGGAGGTATGATAGGAGGATACATCTTTCCAACTTATTTCTACGGCAATATAATACCTCTACCAGGTGAAAATCAACAAGCTGTATCACAAGGTGAGGATATCACTATAAATACAAATGACAATATAAATTTTGCAGCAGCAGTAGCTGAAAAAGCCTCTGATTCGGTTGTTGGTATAACAACAAGAGAAACATTTAGAGATTTTTTCGGCACTCAAAAAGTTCAGGAAGGGATAGGTTCTGGAGTTATAGTAAAAGAGGATGGATATATACTTACAAACTCCCATGTTATTTCTGATGGGAATTCTGATAGTATCGAGGTTTTATTTTCAGACGGAACAACTTCATCAGCGGAAGTCCTCTGGTATGAATCTCTACTGGATCTGGCTATAATAAAAGTAAATAGAACAAATCTAAAAGCAGCTGAACTTGGTGATTCTGATGAATTGATTGTAGGAGAGCCGGTAGTAGCAATCGGAAATCCATTATCACTTGATTTAGATAGAACCGTTACATCAGGTATAGTAAGTGGCTTAGATAGAACTTTAAGAATTGATGAATACACTGAGATTGAACCTTTAATTCAAACTGATGCATCTATCAATCCAGGAAACAGCGGAGGACCACTTCTAAATGCTGAGGGACAAGTTATAGGAATAAATACAGCTAAAATGACTTCATCAGAAGGACTGGGATTTTCAATTCCTATAAATGAAGCTAAACCTATTTTAAATAAAGTAGTATCTGGAGAAAATATAGAAGAAGTTTATATAGGAATTACAGGAGTTGACTTAGAAACTTATGAAGAAAGATTGAATGTAGATTTAAGTCCTGAGTACGGCGTTGTAATTGTAGAGGTAGTAAAAGATTCACCAGCTGAAGAGGCAGGTATTAAAGCAGGAGACGTAATACAAGAGATAGATGGAGAAAGAATAGAGAACATGAATGGTATTGTAAGAAAGCTATATGAATACAATAAAGAAGATAAAGCAACTATTAAAGTTGTTAGAGATTCTGAAGAGATAGAATTAGAACTTAAATTTAAAGAAAAACCTGAAAATTTTAATTAAATTTCATGGGAGGAATAGATGAAGGAAGTTTTGGTAGTTTACTACACGAGAACGGGAAACAGTCAAAGATTAGCTGAAGAAATTAGTATTAAACTTCACGGAATTAAAGACAAAATAAAATCAGAAAATAAGTATAAAGGTATATCAGGCTTTATTAAAGCCGGATTTAGAGCAGTTAGAAAAAAAGAAGATGATATTACATATAAAGAGAATCCTGAGGATTATAGAGTTGTAATTATTGTTTCTCCTATATGGGCTTCAAGTATTCCTCCAGCAGTAAGAAGATATATAAAAGAAAACATAAATAAAATGAAAAATTATTCTTTTATTATAAACGGTGGCTTGAAAGAAAATCAAAAAGCTTATAAAAATTTTATAGAAGAATTACCCAGTCCTATCTCTGAGTATATTGCTGATAACAGCAATATAGATTACGAAATATGTCAGAAGGATTTGGAAGATTTTGCAGATAAAATTAGAGCTATTTTAGAACAGGAAGAAGAAAATGGAAAACAATAGAGTAATCTATTCATGTATAGAACATAGTGAAGTTGCAATTGATGAGTTTGTCAATAATTTTGAGATAGCTCCGGATATAGAAGAAATAATCGATAAAAAATGTGATTTTTGTGAAAAAGAAGCTGTTTATAAAATATTTAATTCAAAAATTGATTATTAATCTTGTATTTATTTAATTCAAGTGTTATAATATGAAAGCTTAATCCTTGCCCTTTAAATAGGGCCATAGTCCACGAGGAGGTGAAAACAATGGTTAAATACGAAGGTGTTTTTATTCTAAAACCAAATATGGAAGAAGAAGAAAACAAGTCTCAAATTGAAAGAATTAAGGAAATTATAGAAGGAAATAGTGGAAAAATTGACAAAATTGATGAGTGGGGTCAGAGAAGACTGGCTTATGAAATCAAGAAAAACAAAGAAGGATATTACACTATTATAAACTTTCAAGCTGAGGCTGATTTAGTTAAAGAACTTGATAGAACAAGTAAGATTAACGATAATATAATTAGACATATGATAATTAGAGATGAAAATTAAGAAGGGGATTTAAACATGAATAATGTAGTTTTAATAGGAAGACTAGTAAGAGACCCGGAATTAAAATTTATACCATCAAATGGAAGAGCTGTAGCAAATTTTACATTAGCAGTTGATAAGGAACTTCCAAAAGATGTAAAGGCAGACTTTGAGAGTAAAGGAAAACCTACAGCCGACTTTATACCAATAGTAGTATATGGAAAACAGGCTGAAAATTGTGCAAATTATCTAAAAAAAGGTATTATGACATCCGTTAGCGGAAGAATAGCAACTAGAAGTTACACAACTCAAGCTGGAGACAAAAGATATGTAACGGAAGTTATATCAAATAGAGTAGAATTTCTAGAATGGGGCGGAGGATCCTCAGGGGGCAGCAGTAATTCACAAAGCAATAGCTCCTCACAAAATAACTCGGAAGATGATTTTGCAAGTTTTGAAGAAGATGACATTTTTGAGCCTACAGACGATGACGATATACCATTTTAGTAAGAAGGAGGAAGAAAATTGAGCGCTAGAAGAAGAGGAAGAAGACCTAGAAAAAAGGTTTGTAATTTTTGCAAAGATAATGTAACAAACATAGATTATAAAGATGTTGATGGACTAAAAAGATATGTGACAGAAAGAGGTAAAATTTTACCTAAAAGAGTAACGGGAACATGTGCTAAACACCAGAGAATGGTAGCTAGAGCTGTTAAAAGAGCTAGAAGTGTAGCCCTTTTACCATACACAACTGATTGATATTAAACGCGGCTATGCCGCGTTTTTTTATTTTTTGAGATAGTCTTTAAGATGGATATGTCAAGGACATATTTCACATTGTAATAAACTTGTAATATTTTTAACAAACTACTTTGCTATAATATAAATAGTTAAAAAAATAAAAATATTAAAAAGGAGGTAGCGAACAATGATGATAAGAAATTTAGTACAAGTAATAAAAAGTGAATATGTATTAGTAACGAAAGAAGAATGTGTAATGCTACCTGCTGGAGGCAAGCTATAATAATATAGCTTTATCTAAATCAAAAAGATAATATCCGCAGGTTGCATGAATAGAGAATATTCTTGTACCTGCGGTTTTTTATACCTAAAATGGATTTATACCGCAGATGAACTGCGGTATTTTTGTGTTTAAATCCGCAATAAAAGAAAGGAGGATCCAAATGATTGTAAAAAAATGGGGTTATTTTAAAATTAGTATTAAAAAAGAGGTATTAAAAGATTAAAGTCCTTAAAAAAGGAGGTGATATCATGTTTACAAGTAATTTAGTTGTATATGAAGAAACATTTAAAGATAAATCATCTGAATTAGATAGTTTTTTAAAGTCAGAAAATATAAAAGTAAAAATTCAAGAATTATTAAAGGTAAAATAAATATAATTAATTAAATAAATTAAGGAGGATAATAATGGTCAAGTTGATTATAAATAATAAGGTAATTATGTGGGAAAAGGATGTAATAGAGTTGGAAAATATAGAGGCGGTAGATGAGCCATAATAAAGCCGCCTATAACACAGGAGGATAAAATGTTAGATAACAGTTTATTATACGAAAAAAGTTTAAATAAAAAAAATGAAAGTGAATTAGATCACTTATTGAAAGCAGAAAACATAAAGTATTCTTTAAAAGAATTAATAAATTTCAGTAAAGAAAAGAACTATATAAAATATACTATAAAAATAATAGAAACTCCGGATTATGAAGAGCTGAGAACTTTGAAACGAACAAAAGGAATATTAAGTATAAGATTATCTGGAAAAACGATAAAAGCTGAAATATGCAACACAAAAGAATGCAAAGAAATATTAATAGGTAATTTAGCAAAGTTTGACATACTAAAATTAAAAGCTGAAGCTATGTAATAAAAAAAGTTACGTTAATATTGAACCGACCCCAATAAGTTAGACATTAAAATCTAACTTAAAGGAGGTCGGTTTTTATTATATAAATTGTACATTTGTGGTAAAATATAAATGATAAAAAATTTTGGGAGGACTAAATGATAAACAGAGAGAGACTAATTAAAAGATTCATGGATTACGTTAAAATCGACAGTGAAACTGGAAACGAAAAGAAGTTCAGCGAAAAAATTGTCAAGGAACTAAAAGACCTTGGTTTAGAAGTTAGAACAGATAAAGCAGGAAAAAAAATTGGTTCAAACGGAAACAATGTATACTGCTACATTAAAGGTAAAGGAAACAAATCTAGATTTTACAGTGCTCATATGGATACTGTTAAACCGGGAATAGGTATTAAACCTATTTTAGAGGATGGATATATAAAAAGTTCTGGAGATACAATTTTAGGAGGAGATGATAAAGCCGGTATAGCAGTTGTTATGGAGGCGGTAAATTCTATAGTAGAAAATAACATAGAGCATAATTCTATTGAAATTATTTTTACTATAAGCGAAGAAGGTGGACTAAATGGAGCGAAAAATTTAGACCCTTCCTTAATTAAATCTAAAGAAGGCTATATATTTGATAGTGGTGGACATGTAGGCATAATAATTAATCAAGCTCCGTCTCAGAAAAAATTATACATCGAAGTTTTAGGAGAACCTGCTCACGCAGGGGGAGAACCGGAAAAAGGAGTAAGTGCTATCAATGTAGCTTCTGAAGCTATTAGTAAAATGAAACTTCTAAGAATAGATGAAGAAACCACAGCAAATATAGGGACCTTTAAATCTGAAGGAGCAACAAATATTGTAAATCCAAAAGCATACATTGAAGCAGAGGCAAGGAGTTTATCTGAAGAAAAATTAAAAAAACAAACAGACCATATGGTAGAAATGTTTGAAGAAACAGCTAAGAGATATGGAGCAGAAGTGAAGATTGACATAGAACATTTATATTCCGCTTATAAACTAAGTAATGATGAAGCTGTAATAGAATATGTAGAAAAAATTATGAAGGATTTAGACATCAACATTGAAAAAATAAGTTCCGGTGGCGGTAGTGATGCTAATATATTAAATGAAAAAGGATTAAAAGCAGTAAATTTAGGATTCGGTGGAAATCATGCCCATACTTTGAAAGAAAATTTAAATATTGAAGACTTTACTAAGTTAGCTGAATTAACTTATAGACTTATGACGGATTGAAACAATATATATTAAAAAAAATTAATAAAATTCCGCAGTTACATTTTTAATTAAAGGGTAAATATGAAAGACAGGAGGAATTTTATGGGCAAGAAAAATATAACCTTAAATGGTAATCAAATTACTCTAATTGGAACTGAAATTAAAGTTGGAGAAAGAGCACCAAATTTTAAAGGTATAAAAAAAGATCTTGAAGAATTTGACTTTTATGAGGAAACAAAAGATCAAATAAAAGTGCTTAGCATAGCACCTTCTATAGATACAAAAATATGCTCTGAGCAAGCTATAGAATTAAATAGAATAGGGAAGAAATTAGGAAATAGTGTTGTAATTGTTAATATAACAGCTGACCTTCCATATGCTCAGCAAAAATTTTGTAAGAAAAATAATATAGAAAATATTTTAGTTATTTCAGACCATAAATATCTTGATTTTGGTGGTAAGTACGGCTTTGTTATAAAAGAAATGAGACTTTTATCTAGAGGTATCGTTATAGTAGATATAAATAATATAGTTAGATATGTTGAATATGTTGATGAGATAACAAAAAGTGTTAATTTCGACAAAGCAGTAGAAGTAATAAAAAATATAAAATAAAATTAGGGTTTAATCCCTAATTTTATTTTTAAATAATCTCCCTATAAATACTGAGGATAGTATTACTAAAGGAATTGAAACTAAAAGCCTTATAACAGAAAACTTCAACCCTAAAAATGAAGCTTCAAATATAGTCATTGGAATTCTAGTAAGAGCGGAAGAACCGATATAAGTTAATATAATACTTAATTTAGCACCTTTTTTATATAGAGCATGTGCTACCGGGAAAGCCACATAAGCACCACCTACAGTAGTACTCGATAGAATAATTGCCCATATATAGCCTCTTATACCAGAAGCATCTCCAAAATATTTTTCTACGGTTTTTCTTTCTACCCATACTTCAAATAAACCTATGAGTATAAAGGCAATTGGAAGTATAGTTAGCATACTTTTTACAAAATCAATAAAATTACCACCTATTGTGATACCAGGGGAAAAATCTGTTATCAAAGAAACGAATAGAAATATAAAAAAACCGGAAACTAAAAATACATCAAAAAATTTACTCTTACTCATATAACTATCTCCCCATAAAAAATACCAATAACAATAGATATTATAATACAAATCACATAACTGATTATATTTCTCGTAATGGATAATTTCCAGCCAAAATAATCTTTCTCAATAGGAAATGTTATAATACCTACAAGCATTAAAGTAGTTGTAAAAGAAGCGACTGCAGTATAACTTACACCTTTATCAATAAGTACCGAACTTAAAGGAAAGGCTACAAAGCCGGGGAGAATTGTTATAGAACCAAAAAACGAACCTAAAAAAGTTCCTCCTACAATACTGCTACCGCCAAGATATTTACTGATGATATTTTCAGGAACTAAATATAGAACTATAGATACGGCAATTAGCATTTTTGCAAAGGAAGGAAGTATATTTTTGAATTTTTTCCATGCTACTTTAAATCCTTTGTAAGTTTTTTCTTTACTCTTAAAAAAAGATAGTAATATAATAAATAAAGCAAAAATATATAAAAAATACATATAAACTCCTAGAAATGTAATATAATTATATTATAAAGTAAAAACAGATAAAAAAACATAACTAATGTTACTAATTTAGCAAAATATAGAAAAGAGGTGGAAAAATGGGAAAAAAGGGAGCTTTCTTTGATATTGATGGTACATTATATAGAGAAGGAATGATTACAGCAATATTTAAGAAGTTTATAACTTCAGATATAATTGGAGCCGAAAGATGGTTTAATGAAGTAAAAGAAAAATATGATAGATGGGATAAACGTATTGGAAATTACGATGATTATCTTCTAAAAATGGCTGAAATATATGTGGAAGAAATAAAGGGTATACATAAACATCAGGTAGAATTTATAGCTAAAAAAGTTATTGAAGACAACGGAGATAGAGTTTACACTTTTACAAGAGATAGAATTAACTGGCATAAAAAAAAGGGACATGTAGTTATAACAATTTCAGGATCACCAATGGAACTTGTTGATGAAATGGCTATGAAACACGGATTCGATGATTGGATTGGTACAAAGTATTATACAGATGAAAAAGGTTTTTTTACAGGAAAAATAAAACCAATGTGGGATAGTGAGAGTAAGAAAAAAGCTGTGATTAATTTTGCAAAGAAATACAATCTTGATTTAAAACAATCTTATGCATATGGAGATACTGCAGGAGATTTTTCAATGCTATCAATGGTAGGTAAACCAACAGCTGTGAATCCAACTAAAGAACTTCTTACAAAATTGTCTGAAGACAAAAAAGTAAAGAAAAAAACCAAGGTTGCTATAGAAAGAAAAGACATGGTTTATGAGTTTGACTTAAGTTATATAATAAAATAATACTAAATCTAAATAAATTATTGAAAAATATCAAAAAAAATTGTAAAATAATATATAGGTATAAGCAAGTTAATTCATGGGGGAATTATATCATATAGGCTCAATACTTTAAAGAGAAAAGGCAGAAGTATTGAGTTTTTTAAAATACTTTTTAAAAAGAAGGGTGAAAATAATGAAACTTAAAGTTTTAGTGGACAACAACACATTGATTGACAGATATTTTTTAGGGGAGCCTGGAGCTTCCTATTTAATAGAAGATGGAGATAAGAAAATACTATTTGACCTTGGATATTCTGATGTATTTATAAAAAATGCGGAAAAATTTGGAGAAGATTTAAAGGATTTAGACTTTGTTGTATTATCTCATGGACATCTTGATCATACCTGGGGGCTAAAAGATTTGATTGTTAAATTTAATGAGTGGGATTTTGAAAAAATAAAGTATAAAAGACCTACCCTTGTAGCTCATCCTTTAGTTTTTAACTATAAAGAATATAAAGGCAAATGTTTTGGAAGTATAATTGATAAAAAAATTGTTGAAAAGTACTTTGATATGAAACTTACTAAAGAACCTTTTTGGATTACAGAAAATTTTGTTTTTTTAGGTGAAATTGAAAGAACAAACTCTTTTGAAAATATTAATTCAATGGGTGAAATTTATATCGATACAAGAATGAGAGATGATTATTTGTTAGATGATTCAGCATTAGCCTATAAAGACAGTAATGGTAACTTTATAATTACTGGATGTTCTCATTCAGGAATATGTAATATTATAGAATATTCTAAAAAAGTAACTGAAGAGGATAAAATACAAGACGTGATAGGTGGAATACATCTAATAGATCCAAAAGAAGATATACTTAAAAGTACTATAGAATACTTTAAGAAAAATGATATCAAGAAAGCTCATCTCTGCCACTGTATTGACCTAAAAAGCAAGATAAAATTCTCAGAAATTTTAGATATAAAAGAAGTAGGTTCAGGACTTGAAATAGATGTTTAAATTTCCGTATTGATGTTGACATAACACAGTTATGAGCTTATACTATATTGGGAAGTTAGTTATATCGAAAGCAGAAAGGAGCTTAATATGGAAGAAAAAGTAAAAAAATCTCTTGAAAAAGTCAGACCGATTCTTCAAAGAGATGGTGGAGACGTTGAATTTATAGGATTAGAGGACGGCATTGTAAAAGTAAAAATGCAAGGGGCCTGTGGAACTTGTCCGGGAGCTCTTATGACTATAAAAATGGTTATTGAACAAACACTTAAAGAAGATGTACCAGAAGTTAAAGAAGTAATAGGAGTATAAACTGCAGTTAAACTGCAGTTTATTTTTTATATTGAAAAAACATATGCATATTTTACTATTTTACTTTCATCTACATAAAATCTATATTCATTACTCTCAAAAATAAATTTATTAGAAATAATCTTAACCTTATTAACTTCAAGAAGAAGTTTTTTTAAACTTCTATTATCTAAATCTAAATTATCTCCAATAATCATATTATCTTTAACGGCTCTAATAAATAACTTTAAAACAATTTTATTAGAATTTTTTAATATGGAGTTTTCTTTTTTTCTATTGCATTTTTTACAGCTGCAAACTATATTAAAGATATCATTAGTACCACCTTTGCTAAGGGGATAAAAATGATCAATACTCATTTGCTTAAAAGAGAGATTTTTTTTACAGTAAAAACATCTCTGGTTTTCTCTATAATATATATATAGTTTTTCTTTATTGCGAGGTTTCATTTTAGTCAATTATTTTCCAGTTGTTTTTCTCTGCATAATCTCTTAATTTATCATCCGGTGTTACTGCAGTTGGATAACCCGTTAACTCCATAGCATATTTATCATATAAGCTATCACCGTAGGCTTTACTTTCCTTCCAATCAACTAAATTTCCATCATAAGATTTTAAAAGGATATCCTTTTTTTTCATGCCGCTTATAATTTCAATTTTATTATCTAAATTTATTCCCTTATCTGTAATGGGAAGTTTAGTACCTATTATATGATCAAAGGGTAAATCCTTTAAAGCAAAATCAAGCATTATTTGAAAACAACCTGACAGCATAACATTTTTATAACCTTCATTAGAAGACTTGTTAATTTCATCTAGTATTTTTTTGTTAAAATAATTTTCAATATTTTCACAGGATTTTTTGAAAAAGATTTCAATTTCCTTCCTGTCCATATCGTCAAAAATTCTTAAAAAATCTATCGTTGCTTGACTTCTGAAATTTTCTTTTGATAGTAATTTGATTTTTCTTAAAAAATATTTTTTTAATATTTTTTTTCTTACAGTTGTTCTAGCATAACTCGAATAGTCAAATTCTTCCCATTTATCCAATAAATAAGGAATAGTTTCTTCATTAAATAAAGTACCATCAAAATCATAAATTGCTAATTTCATTTAATCAGTCTCCTTTTTCATAAAAAATTCTTTATACAGACTTTTAAAACCTCTATAGAATATAATCAAGTTAAACAAACCTAATATATAAAAGATATATTTAGGGAATAATATCATTAGTGTAAACACAATAAAATTTTCGAACTTGTTAGGAAAAACTAAGATGTCGTTATTTGAGCTGTAAAAACTAAGTATTATACCTGTCAGATAAAATAAATACATAATACCAAATTGTGGATATTCTAAATAAAAACCTATTATAATAAAAGAGATGACTATTTCATTTAGAATAATTGATTTTTTAAGTTCAAGCTTGTAATTTTCTTCTTCTAACTTACCTGTATACTTGGCTAACAAATAAATATAAAAAGATAGCCAAATAAAAATAACAAATAAAACTTTAAGACTAAAGGATAACAGCACTGGTGATATTAAGCCTAAGGTAAAGGATAAAATATAAATACTGCTACTTGTAATTTTAGAATTATAGATTTTAGCGGAAGGTTTGGCAATAAGAAACCCGGAAATTGAATTTGATTTAGATTTATTCATAAGATTCCTCCTATATTTTATATTATATCTATACCCACATATATTACAAGTATAATTAACGATTTGGATTTAATTGTAAAAACGTTAATATATTTAATATTTATTAAAAAAATTAAAAAAAACTATGGAAATATATTAAAAATATTATATAATAATTTTATCTAAAAAAATAAAAATAAGGAGTTTAAAGTGAAAAGTGTATATGAGTCAAACTTAAAGGATTGGCAAAAAATCTTCAAAAATTTAGATTATACAAATGAGGGAGATTTTGATACCTTTGAATCTTCGATCCATGATTTTTTTTACGATGTAGAAAAGGATTTATTGGATGATTTATGTGAGTACTTAGAATCTGACTTAGCTGTCTATTCTGATGCTGAATTGGTAGAATTAACGGAAGAAGAGATTGAAAGTATTGTTGAATTTATAAAAGAGTAAGGTAATATTACCTTACTCTTTATTTTTAATATCCTCTTTTGTAAGAATATTTATTTATCATTTTTTCTTTATCATTTCTATATTTTTCTATATTTTTTTTAACTATATTATAAGCTTTAGACATATAGTTGATATTTGAACCGCAGATATGAGGTGTTATTATAATATTATCAAGATTCCACAGAGGATTAGAACTTGGCAATGGTTCTTCTTCAAAAACATCTGAAATATAATTTCTAAAAACTTTATTTTTTAGTGCCTGTAACAAATCATCTTCATTAACAGTTCCACCTCTTCCAATATTCATCATACATGCAGTAGGCTTCATTTTTTTAAAAAGATTCGCGTTCACGATTTTTTCTGTTTTTTCTGTTAAAGGAAGGAGATTAACAATATAGTCACTTAAAGAAAAGACTTCATCCATATTTTCTTCAGTGTATACTTTTTTGACATAAGGGACATGAGATTTAGTCCTTTTTAAACCTATTACATCCATACCCATGAAGCTTGCCTTTTTAGCTAATTCTTTTCCAATGGAACCTAAACCTAATATACCTAAAGTTTTACCCTTTATTTGATTTTGTCTAAAATTCGGATCCCATTTTTTTTCTTTTTTATTTAGTATAAATTCATTTAAATTCCTAGAATCAATTATCATCATGCTTAGAGCATACTCGATCATATGATCCTTGTGTATTCCTCTTCCTGTAGTAAGGATTATATCCCTATTTCTTATATTTTCAATAGGTAAACCATCTACACCAGCCATTAATCCCTGTATCCATTTAAGATTTTTAGCAGAAGCTAAGTGAAGGGATTTCAGTTTTATTGTAAAAACAGCATCTGCAGATTTTATTTCTTTTTCAAATTCCTCAATAGAACTGGTATATGAAAAATTAATATCTGGAAAATCTTTAGTTAACTCATATAACTTTCCTGGATTAAAAGGGAAAGAATTAACAACTATATTCATAAAACAGCCTCCTTGCAAATTTTTTAGAATACAAAAAAAAAGACATCTATTTAGATGTCTTTTGATTTTACTCTTCGTCTTCGGTTTCTTCGTCTTCGGTTTCTTCGTCATCTTCACTACCGATTAGAACTGGTTCTTCTTCTCCTAATTCTTCTTCTAATTCATCTTCAGGTTCTTCATCAATAGTAGTAACAGAAACTATCATTTCATCTGGGTCGTTTAATATTTCAATATCTTCAATATCTTCTAGATCTGAAACATGTAAACTATGACCTAATACTAACTCAGAAATATCAAGTTCGATTTGACGAGGTATTTTAGTACTTGGACATCTAATCTCTACTTCGTCAAGTTGATGTACAACAGCACCTTCAATTTTCGAAATTTCCTTACCTACTAGTCTTATAGGTATAGTAACCTCAACTTTTTGTGAACGATCAATATTGTAGAACTCAAGATGTATAATATTGTTACTGATAGGATTTGTCTGAACATCTTTCAACATGGCAAAATAACTTTCTCCATCAAGTTCGATATCAACTATCGCATTACGTCCCTCGCTTCTCAATATTTCCTTAAATTCTTTAGTGTCAATTTGAATATTTTTTACGTCGATATCCTTACCGTACAGTACAGCAGGAATAGATCCTTCTTTTCTAATTTTTTTCGAACGACTTGTACCCGTGTCGTTTCTAAAAGTAGATTTAAGCTTCATATAATCTCTCTCCTTCTAATTAAATTGTAACAAATACTTGCATATATCAAATCAAGTGATTCATTATTTTCAAAAATAGCTAAGATAAATTTTAGCATAAAAACAAGTAAAATACAAACATTAATATTTAACTTCTTACATATTATAATAAGAAAATGACAATGTGTCAAAAAATACTGTAAATACTTTTAAATTGAGCAAATTTAGGAGTGAAAATTCTAATAATATATATTCGGATGTAGGGTATATATATAAAAAGGAGGTAATCAAATGGAAAATTTTAAAAATGTAGATTTTTTTGCTATGAAGGTTAGTGAAAAGAATGGAGAATATATAAGAGAAATAGTAAAGAAAAAAATTTCGGATTTACCAGAGGGAGATCTTATTATAAAAGTAGATTATTCTTCACTAAATTATAAAGATGCTCTTTCGGCTTCAGGAAACAGAGGAGTAACTAAAAAATATCCGCATACTCCTGGTGTAGATGCAGCAGGAGAGATATACTATTCTAACTCCAAAAAATTTATAAAAGGAGATAAGGTAATAGTAACGGGATATGATTTGGGAATGAATACAGCAGGAGGATACGGACAGTATATTTCGGTACCTGAAGATTGGGTTGTAAAACTACCAAAAAACTTAACAGTAAAAGAAAGTATGATGTTTGGAACTGCCGGATTTACAGCTGCCTTATCTGTTTACTATTTGAAAGAAAGAGTTGATAAAAAAGATGGAGATGTTTTAGTTACTGGAGGCACCGGTGGAGTAGCAGGAATAGCTATAAGAATACTATCTAAAATAGGCTACACGGTATATACATCAACGGGAAAACTTGAAAAAGAAAAGGAATTAAAAAAATTAGGAGCTTCGGAAGTAATACATAGAAAAGAAATTGATTCGGATAACAAAAAACCTCTTCTAAAAGGAAGATGGGCTGGTGTTATAGATAGCGTCGGAGGCAACACCCTATCTACAGCTTTAAGATCTGTAAATATGGGAGGAGCTGTAACTTCCTGTGGTAATGTAGCTGGACATGAATTTTATGCTTCGGTATATCCATTTATTTTAAGAGGTATAACATTATATGGAGTAAACTCAGCAGAAACTCCTATGGATAAAAGATTAAAAATCTGGAAATTATTGTCAGGAGAATGGAAGATTGAAAATCTAAAAGAAAATGTTGAAGAATTAAAACTAGAAAATTTAAGTAAAAAAATAGATGATATGCTCGAGGGTGAACTTATAGGTAGAGTTATAGTTGATATGAGATAAAGGACTGTTATTACAGCCCTTATTTTCTTATTCGAAAATTATTTCCCAGGAAATATCAGCAACTTTAGATACTGTTACGTAGATAGAACAATATTTAGCAGCTAATGCAGCTGCTTTTTCTAAGCCTCTACTATTATCACTTCCAAAAACTTTAGTAGTAACTTTAACCCATTTTAAAGTAGCTGGAGGTTTTTTTCTTTTTTCTCCTTCTACTTTAACTAGAGCTTTATCGAAATTGATTCTTTTTTTCTTAGCTATATCTAAAAAAGTTGAATAGTAGCAGGAACCTAATCCACCAAGAAGCATATCATAGGGAGACAGTGTATTCTCATGTATACCTACATTTACCGAACCCATTTTTGCTTCTAAGGTTCCTGAAAATTCATTTATAAAATTCATATTAACTTCTTTTTTATCCATGATTACCTCCAAAAAATTAATAATATAATTATAGCAAAAAAATTAATAAATTAAAACTTTTTATAAAATTTGTTATAATTAGAACAAGGTGGTGAAAAAAATGATAGAAGATATAAAAAAAGAACTCCAGAAATATATTAATCCTGAAAAAGCAGTTCATTATCCAAAGTTCTTTCAAGCATATGAAGGGGGTTATGGTGAGGGAGATAAATTTATTGGAGTAACAGTACCAAATCAAAGAAAAGTTGCAAAAAAATACTACAAAACAATCTCAATAAAAGATGTAGAGAAACTTCTTCAACAGGATATACATGAGTACAGACAGACTGCTCTATTTATTCTTACATACAAATATGAAAAGTCTGAAGAAACAGGGAGGAAGAAAGAGATTGTTGATATATATATATCAAATACAGATTATATAAACAACTGGGATTTAGTAGATTCATCAGCTTATAAAATATTGGGGGACTACTTATTTGATAAAGATAAAAAATTACTATATAAAATGGCAAATTCGTCCAATATGTGGGAGCAGAGAATAGCTATTATTGCTACTTTAAATTTTATAAAAAAAGGGAACTTTGAAGACACTTTAAACATAAGTAAGAGTCTTATTGACCACGACCACGATCTTATTCATAAAGCCGTAGGATGGATGCTTAGAGAAGTTGGCAAAAAAAATTATGATGTAGAATATAATTTTTTGATTAAGTACTATAAAAATATGCCTAGAACAATGCTTAGATACAGTATTGAAAAATTTGATGAAGAAGTAAGGCAAAAATTTTTAAAAGGTAAAATATAAGATTTTACTAGTTTTGATATATAATATATAATAAAAGAATAAATAAAAAAGGAGTGACCTAAATGCAGTATAGAACTTTTGGAAAGACTAAAGAGAAAGTATCCGTATTAGGATTTGGTTGTATGAGATTTCAAACCAACAGTGATGATCCTAAGGATATTAATGAAGAATTAGCAATAAAGCAGATAAGGCATGCTGTAGATAATGGAGTTAACTATATAGATACAGCATATCCATATCACGGCAAAATGAGCGAACCATTAACTGGTAAGGCTTTAAAAGATGGCTATCGAGAGAAAGTAAATCTTGCTACTAAACATCCATGCTGGCTGGTTGAAGAAGAAGAAGATTTTGATAAATATTTAAATGAGCAGCTTGAAAAACTTGATACAGATTATATAGACTTCTACTTAATTCATGCATTAAATCAAAAAAGATGGGATAACTTACAAAAACACAATATGTTTGATTTTTTAGATAGAGTAAAAAAGGATGGAAGAGTAAAACATATAGGATTTTCTTTTCACGATGAATTGCCTTTATTTAAAGAGATAGTTGACGGGTACGACTGGGATTTTTGTCAAATACAGTACAATTATTTAGATAGAGAATATCAGGCTGGAGAAGAAGGATTAAATTATGCAGCGGATAAAGGTTTAGGAATAATAGTTATGGAACCTCTAAGAGGAGGAAAACTTACAAAAAAAGTACCTGATGACATTAATGAAATCTGGGAAAGCTCAGGGAGAGACTGGAGTCCTGCTCAGTGGGCATTTAAATTTGTTTGGAATAATCCAAAGGTCCATCTTGTATTAAGCGGTATGAACGAAATAAAACATATAGACGAGAATATAAAAACAGCTGAAAACACACCACCAAACTCTTTGACGGAAGAGGACTTAAAAACAATTGAAAAAGCTGAAAAGATTTACAACAGTAGAATAGTAGCAAACTGTACAGACTGTAAGTACTGTATGCCTTGTCCAAACGGAGTAGATATACCGGCAAATATAGATATGATTAATGATGCATATATGTTTGATGATATTGAAGGACACAGAAAATCCTACAAGAAATTTATAGAAGATGAAAAGAAAGCATATAACTGTATTAAATGTGGACTTTGTGAACCAAAATGTCCACAAAAGATTAGTATAATGGAAGTATTAGAAAGAGTAGATAAAGAACTTGGATAATAAATAAAGATGGGAATCCCCATCTTTATATTTTTATTAATTTATATTTAGTTTTTCCTAATCCTATTTTTTTACCGTGAAGTATAGTGTCACGACCCTCATCAAAATAATTCTTTCCAGAATATTGCTGAACTAAATCTAAAGAAGCTAAATCTATTGCTAATGGGTCTTTTGAAGCAACAATACCAATGTTTTTCATTAAAGGATCCATACTGCTGCCGATACAGTCGCAGTTATTTGTAATGTTAATTAAAAAGGATATGTAGATATTATCCTTGTCAAGAGATGCAGCATAAGCATATTCAGCTAGTTTTTCTCTGAAATTACTAGTTTTCCAGCTATTCACTATTGCTCCTTCAGGACATACTGCCATACATCCTGCACATCCAATACATTTCTTTCTCTTTAAAAAAGCCACATCATTTTTTATTGAAAGAGCATCAACGTCACAGTTTTCAACACATATACCACAACCTATGCATCTAGAAGTTTTAACAACTGGAGCTATTTCCGAATGTTGAGCTAACTTTCCACCTCTTGAAGCAAAACCCATTGCAAGCTGCTTAATTGCACCTCCAAAGCCGGCGACTTCATGACCTTTAAAATGACTTAAAACGATAAATTTATCGTAATTTGAATACTCTTTTCCTATTTTACATGATTCATAAAAATCTTTGTCTATTTTAATTTCAGAATACTC
Source organism: uncultured Clostridia bacterium (assembly GCA_964574015.1). Lineage (GTDB taxonomy): Bacteria > Bacillota > Clostridia > Tissierellales > Dethiosulfatibacteraceae > UBA8670. Next base: position 32,204 of record CAZNLP010000007.1, read on the forward strand.
ATCTCCAATATCTCCATCTGCTATTATTATAGGAATTTGGTTAAAGCCGTGTTCTAAAGCTAATTTAATATGTTTATCCTTAGTTGTACGCTCACCTCTGTATAATACATTAGTTTCAATATAGAAAGGTTCTGAATTTTTTGATTTTACATAATCTATTATACTATTATAGGTAACTGATGGAGTGAAGGTTTTATTTCCCTTTTCACCAAAGTGAACCTTAATAGGTGTTTTATTGTTAAAGCTGTAATTTTCTTCCTCGACTACAATATTAAGCAGTTTACTGGCATGTTTACCGAGTTCTTTATAATCCGTAGTAGATGTTTTTATAAAATATACCTTACTCATAAAATCTCCCTTTTCTTACTATCTCAGTATTTTATCATAGAGACAAATTAATTCAAATTACTTTTAGATTTAGATCTAAAAACAAATAAGTAAAAACCTAAAACCATAACTGTGCTTACTAATAAAAAGGTGAAATTATAACCTAAGGTGTCTATGAATATACTTCCCATTATCGGTAGTATTACAACTAAAACATTTAAAGTACCTCTAACTCCGAGATAGACCGTTCTTTTACTTTCAGGAGCAATATCCAATAAATATGTATCAAAACCTATTCGCCTTCCACTTATAACAAAACCTACTAAGAGAAATACAAAACTATATGCATCTGGACCTATCCGTGAAAGTAATAAAGCAGATATAGGGATTAAACTTCCCGTTAGTATACAGACATTTACTACTGACTTAGAGCCGAATCTTCTAGATAAATAGGCCCATAAGAAATTCGAAAAAACAGTGCCACTTATTTGAAAAAGGAGGTATCTTCCTATATAGGATTGATCTAAATTAAAAAAATCTCGAGCAAAAACCATATAAAAAG
>CAZNLP010000008.1:0-31978 GCA_964574015.1 uncultured Clostridia bacterium
TTCTTGGTACCCACTTTAAAAAACAAGTATATTTAAGTAGGGACTCCAAGAGCAAAAAAATGCAGAGGAGTTTTTTTATATGGCAAGATTTAATACAGATTATTTGGTAAAAAGCGCTATGATAGCAGCTTTATATGTAGCTATTACATTTGTATTCCAACCTATTAGTTACGGACAGATACAATTTAGGATATCCGAGATACTTGTACTGTTTGTATTTGTAGATAGAAAATACTTATTGGGACTAACTATAGGATGTGCAATAGCTAATTTTTTCGGTCCTATGGGATTAGTAGATGTAGTATTTGGAACAGCAGCTACTTTTATATCTCTAATATTTATTATCAAAATAAGAGAAAAAATAGGAACTAATATTAAATCTTTATTTGCAGCAAGTACAGGTCCAGCTATATTTAACGGACTAATTATAGGCTATGAACTCAACCTTGTATATAACTTACCTTTGTTACCAAGTATTTTATATGTTTTTTTAGGACAATTCGTAGTAGTTTCTATAATTGGGGTATTTGTATTTAGCAAACTTATTCACAATCAAAAATTTATAGATATAATAAGTTTTAATTAAGAAAAGCACTATAATTTATATATGAATTATAGTGCTATTTTTTTTTTGAAAAAAATAAATAAAAATACTATAATAAAAATGGAAGGTGATAATATGTGTGCTATTATAGGAGGATACCTAACTCCTCATGCTCCAATATTAATTAAAGAAATTGGAAAAGGTGAAGAAAGAAAGGCTCAAAAAACTATAGACTCTATGAAAGAAATAAGCCAAGAAATTAAAAATATTAAACCGGATACAGTTGTTGTTATAACTCCCCACGGTAACTTTTTTAGGGATTCTATTTCTATAAATTTAAATAAGAATCTAGAAGGTGATTTCGAACAATTTGGAAATAGAAATATTAAACTAGAATTTGATAATGACCTAGAAGCAGCAGAAAAAATTATTAATTTGGCAGAGAAAAACAATATAGAAGTTTATGGATTTAGTAAGGAAAAAGAAAATTCCTATAGATTAAACCATAAACTGGACCACGGAACTTTAGTACCCTTATACTTTATTGCCAATGAGTATAATGATTTTAACGTTGTCCATATCAATTATGCTTTGTTTCCCGGTGAGAAACTTTATGAATTTGGAAAACTTATTAAATCTGCTTTGGAAGAATTAAGCAGAAAAACTATAGTTATAGCAAGTGGAGATCTTTCCCACAGATTAAGTAAAGATTCATACAACGGGTACACTCCTGAAGGAGAGATTTTTGATAAAAAATTATTGGGACAGCTGGAAAATAAAGAAATTGATGAAATAATTAATTTTGACAAAAAACTATCTGAAAAAGCAGGAGAATGTGGATTGAGATCTCTACAACTTGCATTAGGTACCTTTAGTGGTTTAAATATTGAAACAAAAATATATTCATATGAAGGACCCTTTGGAGTAGGTTATGGTTGTGCAAAAATCAATGTATTGAAAAAAAATAAAGATGATTATGTAGAATTAGCAAAAAAAACAGTAGAACATTTCCTAGAAAACAATGAAAAATTAAAACTACCTAATAATTTAAATTCAGAAGAACTATATAATAAAAAAGCAGGAGCATTTGTAACTTTGAAGAAAAAGGGAGAATTAAGAGGTTGTATAGGAACTATATTTCCAGTTAAAGAAAAAGTAGGAGAGGAAATAATTGAGAATGCAGTAAGTTCTGCTTTTAGAGATCCAAGATTTTATCCTGTAAAAGAAGAAGAGCTTGACGAAATAGAGTATAGTGTTGATGTCCTTGAAGAACCTGAAGAAGTAAAATCTAAAGATGAACTTGATCCGTATAAATACGGAGTGATAGTAACTAAAGGTTCAAGAAAGGGAGTACTTTTACCTAATCTTGAAGGTGTTGAAACCGTAGAAAAACAACTGGATATTGCACTAAGAAAAGCTGGTATAAACTCTGATGAAAACTATAAAATTGAAAAATTCAGAGTAATAAGACATAAAGAAAATTAATATATAAGAGGATGATTTTATGAAAGAATGTATGTATTACAAAAAAAATAATGGGAAAATAGAATGTGCCTTATGTCCACACAATTGTATAATAAGCGAAGGCAAAACAGGGATATGTAAACAAAGAAAAAATATTGATGATAAACTCTATTCTCTTAATTATGGTAAAATTTCATCAATAGGAATCGATAATATTGAAAAGAAGCCACTATACAATTTTATGGAAGGGACAAAGACTTTTTCATTAGGAAGTATAGGATGCAATTTTTCATGTAAATTTTGCCAAAACTACAGAATAGCTAAGGAAGATCCATACTATGAAGAAATAAACCCTGAGGAAGCAGTTGAAACAGCCCTTAAACGTAAGCTACCATCTATATCATTCACATACAATGAACCTACTATATGGTATGAATACGTTTTAGAAACTGCTAAAATAGCAAAATCAAAAGGATTAAAGACTATATTTGTATCAAACGGTTTTATAAATCAAGACCCTTTAAAAGAACTTTTAGAGTATATTGATGCATTTAATATTGACTTAAAAGCATTTAATTCGAACTTTTATAAAGATTTATGTGGTGGAAAGGTAGAACCTGTACTGGAAAGTATAAAGGAAATAAGCCAAAAAGCTCATATTGAGATAACAACTTTAGTAATCGATGGACCGAATGGTAATGTAGAAGATATGGAAGATATATTTAAATGGATATCAAAATTAGATGATGAGATTCCTTTACATTTATCCAGATATTTTCCTGCTTATATGATGAAAGATCCGGCTACAAAGGTTGAAACCTTAGTAAAATTAAAAGAAGAAGGTAAAAAATATTTAAAAAACATATATATAGGAAATGTTCCCGGTATAAAATAAAGGCTAGAATTCACTAGCCTTTTTAACAACTGCTTCCATTTTTTGCATTATATAATCATAACCTCCATCACTGTGAGGAATGAGACAGTTTGTGCAATCTTTTATGCCGTTATTAACAATGAAATTACCACCGCATTCATCTCCTAACATGTATAAAGGACAGTAGCAAAATAAACAATTAAATTCTTCTTCTGAAATACCTTTATGACATGGGAAAAATTCGCATTTTTCATTTTTGAAATATTTATAATTTTCAATTTCTTTATTTGAATTAGTCATGAAAAACTCCTATTAAAATGTATTTGATTCAATTTTATAATATAAGGCTTTTATTTTCAATTTTATTTTACTATGTAATTATATATGCTATAATAAAAAAGACTAAATAACATGGAGGGAACTATGGAAAAAGTAATAATTATAACTCATGGAAATTACGGTGAAGAAGTTTTGAAAAGTGTAGAAATGATAGCCGGGAAACAGGACAATGCATATGCTTTTTCAATTAATGAGGATACAAATATTAATGATATAAAAAAAGAAGTGAAGAATTTAATAGAGGATTTAACAGAAATTGACACATACATTTTTGTTGATATATATGGAGGTTCACCATTTAACTGTGCTATAAGTTTTTTATCTAATCCAAGGGTGAAAGTTATATCTGGATTTAACATGCCTATGATTCTGGAATTTTTTGTAAATAGAAATAGAGATATAGAAACTATGATAGAAGACAGCAGAAAAAGTATTACATATGTAAATGATGAGATGAAGGGATAGGCAAGGAGAAATATGAAAAACATTGTTTTAGCTAGAGTTGACGACAGATTGATTCACGGACAAATTACAATTGGATGGCTTAAAAAAATAAAAGTCGATTCAATTATAGTTATAGATGAAGAACTAAAAAACAACAAATTTTTAAATAACATGACAAAAAAAGCCTCGCCAGAACATATAAATACTGAAATTTTTTCAATACAAGAATTTATTGACTATTATAACAATGATAAATATGAGGATATTTTGGTTTTAGCAAAAAAACCTGAAATTTTCGAAAAAATACAAAAGAAACAAAAAATATTCAATGAAATTAATTTGGGAAATTTAGGATCAAAAGATGATAGTTATAAAGTTTATAAAAATATTAGCTTAAATAATGATGAAAAAGATTCAATAACAAGTTTAATAAAAAATGGCTGCGAAGTATTTATTCAGATGATACCTGAAAATAATAAAGTAAATATAAAAAAAATAATCTGAAGAGGCTGATTTTATGACATTATTAAAATTTATAGTATTAGGAATAATTTATTATATTGGTAATAGTACTTCCTTTACTTTAGGGATAGGTTATTTTACCCTATATAGACCTGTTTTCTCAGGACTTTTAACAGGTATTGTACTAGGGGATCCAGCACTTGGTTTTTTAGTTGGGGCTATTATTAATATTTTTTTTATAGGATTTAAATCAACAGGAGGATCTCTCAAAGATGGGGATCCATGTTTAGCTGGAATAATAGGAAGTATGATTGCTATAAACTATAATATACCAGCAGTTGGTGCTTTGACCATTGCTTACCCTGTAAGCTTAGTTGGAATAATATTTTGGAAATATAGACTAAATCTAAACAGCTATTATGTAAAAGAAGGAATTAAGGGGCTAAAAAATGGAGACATAAACAGCATAAAACAATACGACATATATTATCCTCAGATGTCTCTTTTTATTTTCAATACAATTTTAGGAGGAACATTAGCCTTTATAATTTATAAAATTATAGGTATTTTATTATCAACGGATGTTGAAATTATTAAATACCTAAATTTCACAGGAATTATTCTAATTACTTTAGGAGGAGCAATACTATCAATTAATCATAAATGGAAGTATACACTATATTTTTTTGTAGTCTTTTATGTTTTTAATGTTTTTTTAAAGATAGATCCTTATCTAATACCAATCATAATAGCATTAATATCTGTACAGAAAAACAGAAAAATCAAGCATCCTAAAAAGAAATTCAATTTGATAAAAAAGAAAGATTTATATAAATCCTGGTTTATATGGATGAATTTTACTCATTCATGCTACAGTTATGAAAAACTTCAAGGGTTTGCATTCTGTCATTCAATGATTCCTATATTTAAAAGAATTTATAAAAAAGATAAAGAAGAAATAGTCAAGTCGCTAGTCAGACATACGGATTATTTTAATACTGAACCGAATATTGGTACACCTATTCACGGCTATATAATAAGACTTGAAGAGGAAAAAAGAAGACCAAGAGAAATAAAAGAAGTTAAAGAAGGACTTATGGGAATTATGGCGGGGATGGGAGATTCTGTAACACAAACTGTGCTATCGCCTCTAACGACTATGGCTGTCATTTATGGAGCATTAACAGGAGAATACATATTAGCAGTTGGTGGAGCTCTAATAATGGCTGCATCAGTGGTTTACTTGTCTCTGAAAGGATATTTAGATGGATACTACTACGGGGAGGAAGCTTTAGAAGACAGAATTAAATTTTCGAATAAGAGTCGAATAGTTAAATTTTTCCCTGTATTTTTTATAATCTCTATAAGTACGATAATAGCAAAAGCTCAGATGATGTCAATATCTTCATTGGAAGTTAGTAATTTAAAAGGTGCTGCCCTATCTTTACTAATATTCTATTTTATATTTTATTTTCTATTAAATAAAAAAATTAAAGATGAAGTATTGTTAATATCAGTTTATTTACTAGGTTTTGTACTTATGATTTTTACATAAAAATGGAGGGTATTATGGAAAAATTAGATGATTTAAAAAAATTAATTGATACAAATAACAAAGCAAAGCTTGTTATTGTATCCGCGGAGGAAGAAAATGTTTTAGAAGCAGTATCGGCTGCTTATGAGGATGGTTTTATAGAACCTATACTAGTTGGCAACAAAAATTTAATAGAAAAAATTATTCTAAAAAATAATTTAAAATTAAAGAATGTTGAAGTTATAGAAGCAAATAATTTTGAAAAATCAGCAGAAAAATCAGTGAAAATAATTAGCGAAGGAAGAGGAGATTTTTTAATTAAAGGCTTAGTAGACACATCAATTTTACTGAAAGCTGTACTCAATAAAGACTGGGGATTGAGAACTGGAAAACAGTTGAGCCATGTAATGCTTTATGAAATACCAAATTATCACAAATTACTTATGCTTACTGATGGAGGGATGGTAACATATCCTGACTTAGATACAAAGATAGAACTTATAAATAATGCTTATGAAGCTGCAAAAAATCTTAATTATAAAGAATTTAGAGTTGCCTGTTTAGCAGCAAAAGAAAAACTAAACAAAAAAATGCAGGCTACGATTGATGGGTATGAATTAAAAGAAAAATATAAAAAAGGCGAGTTTGAAGATGGAATAATAATCGAAGGACCTATAGCTTTAGATATTGCAATATCTAAGGAAGCGGCAGAAATAAAAAAATTCGAAAGCCCTGTTGCAGGTGAAGCAGACTTATTATTAGCTCACAATATAGAAATGGGCAACGGAATAGGAAAGGCGATCACCTATTTTGGTAAAGGAATAGGAGCAGGAGTAGTCATGGGAGCAAAGGCCCCAATAGTCCTTGTATCGAGAGCCGATGATTTTAAATCAAAATATTACTCCATAATTTTTGGAAGTGTTGTAGCTAAATAAAAAAAAGTGGAATCTTTTAAAAGATTCCACTTTTCTAATTAGTTATTATTCTTTGTTTGTAATAGTTACGTGAGGATAAGGGAATTCTATTTTTTCATTATCAAAAGTTTCTTTAATTGTTTCTGTTAAATCATAATAAACTGCCCAATAATCTGGAGTATCGGTCCAAACTCTCACCTTAAAGTTGATAGAAGAATCAGCTAAGGTTCCTAACCTAATAAAAGGTTCAGGGTCTTTATGCACTAAATCATGATCATTACAAATTTTTTGTAAGGTTTCTTTTACTTCTTTAATATCAGAATCGTAATCTACTCCGATTTCTAAATCGACTCTTCTTTTTTCGTGATAAGAGTAATTTGTAATTGGAGATGAATAAACCTCAGAGTTAGGGACTATGATTTTCTTATTATCGGGAGTAGCTAAAATAGTACTAAACATTTCGATATCCTGAACTGTACCTGCATAACCACCAGCTTCGACATAGTCTCCAGCCTTAAATGGTTTAAATAATAATAGCATGACTCCGGAAGCAAAGTTAGATAAACTTCCCTGTAAAGCCAAACCTACTGCAAAAGCTAAGGCACTTATTATACCTATTAATGAAGTTGTCTCAAAACCAAATGTACCTGCAATAGATATTAATAAAACTACCTTCAATAAAATGCTTAACAGTTTACTGGAAAAAGATATTATGGTTGAATCTAAGCCCTTTTTTTCCATAGCCTTTTTTAATAAATTAATGATTAATTTAATGACCCATAGTCCTACTACAAGAATAACTATAGCAGTGACTACTCTAGTTAAATAAAATGTTACTATGTCCATCTAATCACTCCTTTTGTGAAATTTAATATGCTTTATAGTCAATTATATACCCTGTTAAAATATAAATATACTATTTTATACTATTATATATTAAAATGATTTAAAAATACATTTATTATTGTTATAATATATTTAATTAACAAACAAAGATGGAGGTCAAATATGATATTAATAAAAAAAGGAACAGTTAAAACTATGGAAGGACCGGACATAATAGACGGTGACGTCTTAATAGACGGTGATAAAATTAAAGAAATTGGGAAAAACATTGAAGTAAATGAGGATGTAGAAGTAATTGATGCATCAGGATGTCTTGTAGTACCAGGACTTATAGATGGTCATTGTCACCTGGGAATGTGGGAAGAAGGCATAGGTTTTGAGGGAGCCGACGGAAATGAAAGTGTTGACCCTGTGACACCTCAACTTAGAGCCATAGACTCTATAAATCCAATGGACGAAGGATTTAAAATGGCTAGAGAAGGAGGCGTTACTACAGCCGTGACAGGTCCTGGAAGCGCTAACGTAATAGGAGGAACCTTTGCTGCAGTAAAGACTTACGGTTACAGAATTGATAATATGATTATAAAATATCCTACAGCGATGAAAATTGCTTTTGGTGAAAATCCAAAAAGAGTATATAATGAAAAAGATAAGTCGCCAATTACTAGAATGGCAACAGCCTCAATACTAAGAGAAACTTTGTATAAAGCAAATAAATACTATGAAGATACAGAAAGAGGAAAAAAAGAACCGGATGAAAAACCCGAGTTCGATATCAAAATGGAATCAATGATTCCGGTAATGAATGGTGAAATTCCTCTAAAAGCACATGCACATAGAGCTGATGATATTTTCACAGCATTAAGAATAGCAAAAGAGTTTGAATTAGATATAACTTTAGATCACTGCACGGAAGGACATCTTATAGCAGAAGACTTAAGCAAAGAAAATAAGCCTGCCCTTGTAGGACCGAGTTTATCTGAAAAAAGCAAATATGAATTAAAAAATTTAACCTTTGAAACTCCTAAGATATTAAACGAAGCAGGTGTTGAAATAGCTATAATCACAGATTCACCTGTAATTCCACTTCAATACTTAGCCTTAGTTGCAGGATTAGCAGTTAAATCAGGATTAAAAGAAGAAGAAGCATGGAAGGCAATAACTATAAATCCAGCTAAGATTTCTGGAATAGACAATAGAGTTGGTAGTCTAAAAGAGGGAAAAGATGCAGATATAGTAATATTTGAAGGAAACCCATTAAAAAACATTGATAGCAAGCCAAAAAAGGTTATAATAAACGGGAAAATAGTTTAAATACTATTAATGTATTAAAAGGCACCTAAACTTTAGGTGCTTTTTTAAATTATAACTTTTTTACCAAAAGTTTGATAGTAGGTTGAGGTAGTTATTAAATCCGTATGTTCTATAGATACGGTTTGATTAGTTTTAATATTAGACCAAGAAACACCATTAAAATCTGTTTCTTCCGTCAACTGCACAAAATATTTTTGGCCATTGGCATTTATTAATATATAATTTTTAGTAACTTCGTCAACGATACCGATAATAAAATTTTCTCTGTTTTTCTTGTTGGTAAGTATAAATACATAAATAGTAATTATAGTAATTAATGATATTAAAATAATTATTAAATAAATCATAGCCCATCCTCGTATTATAATATATTAAATCAGACGTAAAACTTATAGAAAAGTTCCCGAAGGTCTATGGAATATGATAAAACAATGTGATATTATAATATAAAAAGTAAGGGGAAATAATTTGACAAATAGAGATGTATTTAATATTAAAGAGATTACAGCACTGTACTTTATAACTATAATATTATTTTTACTATCAAGCATATATGTAATAGATGCTCTTGGAATTATTGGTATTCCAATAACACATTTTATATCAATTTTAGCTCCAGGATTATTTATGACATTGTATTTAAAGAAAAATATTAGAGAAATATATTTAATTCATCCAGTTAAAAAAATAAAGTATTTTTTTCTGGGGATACTGTTATGGATAACAGCTATAATAATAAGCGGGATATATTCTTACTATGCTATGAGAATATTTCCATCAGAAGATCTTATAGAATCTTTTAATTATATTTTTTCTAAAACCACGTTGACACAGCAGATAATAATAATGGCAGCAGTACCGGCGGTTATAGAAGAAATGTTTTTTAGAGGAATTATGCTTAATGCTATCAAGAAGAAAAGCAATATAATCGTAGCAGCTTTAATTTCTTCTCTTTTATTTGCTGTAATGCATTTTAGTTTAATTAAAATATTCCCGACATTTTTATTGGGAGTTGTTTTTTCATATGTAGTATATAAAACAGGGTCGATAATACCTGCTATTTTCCTGCATTTTATTAACAACTCTATGAGTGTATTAATTCAACACATACTTCCAAATATAGAACTTGATAATTTATCATATATATATATAAACCATAAAATAATTTTATTATTTCTAATTATTTATATTTTTTATGAAGGTAGGATGAATTATGAAAAAACCAAAATATGAACCATTAAAGAAGTATTTTGAAAGTTTAAATGATAAAAAAGTTAAACTTACATATGAGGAAATTGAAAATATCATAGGAGGGAAACTTCCGACTTCATCCTATAAGTACTCTATATTCTGGTCTAATGGAGGACAGTATCAGGATTATGCATGGCTGGAAGCAGGATGGATTGTTAAAAAAGTTGTGCTATCTAAATATATTATTTTTGAAAAATTAGATGAGTCTAATAAAAACGAACAGCTTGTATTTATAGAGGATTTAAAATATGAAAAATCAAATAAATACGAACCTTTAAAAAATCATTTAAAAAACTCGGGAAAAGATAAAATTGTCTTAACATATAAAGAAATTGAATCAATAATAAATAATAAACTTCCGGAATCTGCTTATAAGTATAAAGAATGGTGGTCAAACTCTAAACACAATAGAGGTATTATATGGATGGAAACCAATTATAAAGTTGAAAATGTAAAATTGGGAGAAAGCATTGAATTTATTAGTATTAATAAAAAAGGATCATTAATAGAAAATTTTTTTGAAAAAATCAAAAAAATTTTTCGAATGAAAGTTGAATGATGAAATAATTTTAATTTAAAGAAGAAATTTCACAAAAAATCAACAAAAATTCAAGGTTTTATGTTAAAATATACATATGATTAAAAATAATTCACTAATAGAAGGCGATATGAATATGATAAAAAAAGTTTTAATACTAGGTGGAAGCGGATTTGTTGGTAAGGCTATAATGAAAGAACTCAAAGATGACTTTGAAATTTTAGGAACTTACTACAAGAATCCAAATCCTGAATTTAAAGAAAAAATGTTTAAATTTGATGTAAATGATATTACATCCGTTAAATATATACTAAAGAAATCCGATGCAGATTTAGTAATATCATGCTTAAGAGGAGAGTATGATAAGCAACTTAAGTTTCACATTGAAGCTGCTAAATACTTGGAAAAAACATCAAGAAAAATGATGTTTTGTTCTTCTGCAAATGTTTTTGATAAAAATCCAACTAAAGCATACTATGAAGACGATCCTACAATAGGAGGATCAGAATACGGTATTTTTAAAGAAACCTGTGAAAAGGAAATGAAACAAATTTTAGGAGATGATTTAATCATTGTGAGATTGCCGATGATTTTTGGAAAAGAATCTCCTAGAATAAAAGCTTTAAAAAAAGCTCTAGAAGGCAACAAGGGCGTGTATTTATATGAGAACTTATACTCCAGCATAAATACAGATAAAAGGATAGCTAAACAGATTAGATACATAATAGAAGAAGAAAAAGATGGTGTTTTTCATTTAGCATCAGAAGATGTTATAAATCATATGGAATTTTATAAAGATATAGTAAAAGGATTAGGATATAAAAAGTTCAAATTTGGAAGAAAGAAGTTAAAATTTGACAAATACTATCTTGCCATACTTTCGAATAGGACGGATTTATCCGATGTATTTGACTTTAGTAGTAGAGATGTAATAAAGGAAATGATATAGAAACTGTGAAAACAGTTTCTATTTTTTTTAGAATAAAAACTTAATATATGGGTATTAAATAATATGATGAAATGGAGGTATAATATGTTAAAAGAAGAATTAGAAGTAATTAAACAAGGTATTATTAATGAAGTAGAAGGATATGAATTTTATATGATGGCTAGTAGAGAAGCTAAGGATGAAAAAGCAAAAAAATCATTAGAAAGTATAGCTAAAGAAGAAATGAAACATTCTGAATACTTAAAAGAACTTTTTGAAGTAATGAAAGAAAGTGAAGATGAAAAATTTAAACTAGCTTTTTTAACAGACCCACCATCTCCAAAGATATTTAAATGGGAGAATAAACAATTTACTAAAAATTCTATTTCTGTTTCAATTTTTGGAACAGCTATAAATTTAGAAAAAGCTTCCGTAGAATTTTATGAAGAAGCTAAGAAAAAAACAAAAGTTGAAGAGGCTAAGAAACTTTTCGATCTCCTTATTGAATGGGAAAAAGTACATCTTGAACAATTCAAAAAAGCATACAATGACAGCATGAAAGACTGGTGGAACGAACAAAATTTTGCACCTTTCTAAAATATTAAAAATAAAATAGCAAAAAGAGGACTTAAAGAATTATTCTTTAGAGGTCCTCTTTTTTTCTTCACAAAAATAAAATTAAATGATATAATCATAAAACAAACAAATGTTCGATAGGAGGTGTTTTCTTGAAAAATAATTTTACGGTTATGCATATAGATGTTAATTCAGCTTTTTTATCCTGGCATACTGCTTATTATAGACAAATAGGCATAGACAACAATTTTTTAAAAACTCCAACAGTTATAGGTGGAAATGAAAAAAAAAGACACGGAATTGTTTTAGCAAAATCTATACCTGCTAAAGCAGCTGGAGTGAAGACAGGCCAATCACTTATGGAAGCAAGAATAGCATGTCCTAATCTAAAAATAATACATCCGAGATACGATGTTTATATAAAAGCCAGTATAGCACTTAGAAATTTTTTAAAAACCTTTACTCCAGAAGTAGAAGTATTTAGTATAGATGAGTGTTTTTTGAATTTTACAGATAAAAGTATTAATTATGAGACATTAGCATTTAAAATAAAAGAAGAAATAAAAGAAAATTTTGGATATACAGTTAATATAGGAATATCAGACAACAAACTTCTGGCTAAACAGGCAAGTGAATTCGAAAAACCGGATAAAATTCACACCCTTTATAAAGATGAAATAGAAAATAAACTTTGGCCCCTTGATATTTCAAAACTTTTTATGGTAGGCAGAAGAACTACACCTAAGCTTAGGAAAATAGGGATACAGAGCATAGGAGATCTAGCTAACTGCGACTACAATCTTTTAAAAACCACTCTAAAATCCCATGGAGATATGATTTATAAATATGCCTGGGGGATTGACGATTCTTCTTTTGGAAAAGAGCAGGAAGTAAAAGGCATCGGCAACGGCAGCACTATATCTTTTAATGTAGAAGAGAGAAATACTGCATATAAAATAATAATAAGTCTATCAGAAAATGTTGCAGCAAGACTTAGGAATAAAAATAAATACTGTAGAGTAGTAGTTATTGGCATAAAAAACAAAGATTTTAAATATAAAATTAAACAAAAAAAACTTGACTATTATACAAATACTACTGAAGAAATAATAGAAAATTCAAAAGAATTATTTGAATCGCTGTGGGATGAGACACCTATAAGACATATGAGTATTAGAGTTACAGATCTTATTGATAAAAATAATAAACAAATGAATTTTTTTGAAAAAAAAGATAATCTAACAATAGAAAAATTAGATGAGACCATAGATAATATAAGAGAAAAATACGGCAAATATTCTATTATAAGAGCATCATATATAGATAGTGGAATAGAACCTGTAATGGGAGGTTATCCTTCTGAAGAATACCCTGACATGAAAAGCATTTTGTGAGAGGAGAATGTAAGCGATGAAACTTTTAAATCATCCTATAGATATGATAGCAGTTTTTAATGTTAAAGGAGATATAAAACCTTTTAAATTCAAATACGAAGATAAAAAAATCAAAGTAGAAAATATAGTAGATATTAAGGAAGAGAAATTAGCCGGAAATAGAAGACTAGTTTTCGTATGCATGACTGATAGAAAAGAAATCTATGAGCTTAAATATGAAATAGATAGTCACAAGTGGTTTTTATTTAAAAAGTAATTTATAATTTCAAATATTAGAAAATTTATGTATAATGATATATGATGTAAAAAAGGAGGAAAACATGACAAAAAAAGGCATCATATACTTTATGATAGGATTGTTTGTTATTATGGGGTTTTGGATTTTAGTAGGGAGCTATTTTTCCCAATTAGATCCCGAACCTTCAGAAGGAGAAGAAGTTTACAAAAACGAAGCTTTTGGATATAAATATATTTATAATGATAACTTAAAAATAGACCTGGATTTGGAAAAAATAAAAACAGTTATAGAAGACCAGGATATGAAAATAGAAATATACTATGATAATTTTTCAGATTCGATAAATGATACGAAAAACTTAGTAAATTACGGTAATGAAAATATAAAAGATAATGATTACATTGAAATTTTATTTGAGGATACTACTCATAAATATGGAATGAAAACTCTATCAACCCAATGGAAAAGAAAAAAATTAAATTCAATAGATAAGGACCTAAATTACTATACTTTATTTCAATACATAATAGATAAAGATGAAGCCTATACAGTTATGATAAAAAGCAACGAAAAAATAGACCATAAGGACTATATATGGAAGATAGGCTTTATAGATAAGACCGGGGAAATAGATGATTTAAATATGGCAAAATTAAAGCCTGAAAATTTACCTGATAAAAATACCAGAGCAGGACAGATGTATGAGACTGTATTTGACAAAGAAAAGGAACTAATATGGGGAATATTTTATCCAGAAGCCAACAAAGGAAATTACGATAAACTTTACGAACTTGAAGAGAAGTTAGATTATGAGTTTAAAGTACTTTTAGAATATAAAGGACTGAATACCGAAGCCTACTCAAATCTATTTGAAATAGAAAATAGAATAATTGAATACACATTTCAGGTATTAGGAAATAACGACGACCCTGTAGTTATGTATGAAATTCTGGAGGGTAAATACGATAAATTAATAAATCAGGTAGCAGAAGAAATCAAAAAATATAAAGGTGATGTTCTTTTTAGATTAAATAATGAAATGAACGGAGATTGGTGTTCTTATTCTGCATGGTTTACTCAAACAGATACAGATATATATAATGAAGTTTGGGTATATTTTTATGAAATATTTGAAGAAAAAGGAGTAGACAATGCTCTATGGGTTTGGAATCCAAATTGGGGCGATTTTCCGGAATTCAAATGGAATCATTATTTAAATTATTTTCCGGGGGAAAAGTATGTAGATATAGTAGGATTAACCGGTTACAATACAGGCACCTATTATCAGCATGAATATTGGAGAGAATTTGAAGAGATATATGACCCTATGCTAGAAGAATATACAGAATACTTCAACTATGAACTTATGATTACCGAATTCGGGTCGAATAGTGTCGGTGGAGATAAGGCCGAATGGATAGAAAAAATGATGAAAAAAATAAAAGAATACGATATAGACATAGCTCTGTGGTTTAGTTCAATAGATTATGATAGCGAAGGTAACCCAGCCAGGATATATATAGTAGACGAAAACGAAAAAACTCTAAATGCATTTAAGAAAGGGCTTGAATTATACTATGATAAAAAACAAAGATAGACTGGATTATTTAGATTATTTAAGAGTTATAGCCTGTTTTTCAGTTATATTTGTCCATGTTAGTGCAATAGGAATAGTTTCTTTTGAAAGCGGAAGCATGTATCACAAAGGAATAATTTTTTTGAATAGATTATTTAAGTATACAACTCCTGTTTTTTTGTTTCTCAGCGGAATTACTAGTTTTTATAGTTATAGAATTAAAGAATATAAATATCTGGATTTTTTAAAAAGAAGACTTAAAACAGTTATTTTTCCTTTCATTATATGGAGCTGCATATACTACTCTGTCCTTGTTTACAGCGGCAGCTATAATTTTAACATACTATACTTTATAAAAAATTTAATTTTAGGGAATATGAACTATCACTTATATTTTATACCTATTTTACTACAGATGTATTTTTTGTCCGGGATAATAAATTTTTTGTTCAAAAAAATTAATAATAATATCATACTTTTCTCTGCATTAATCATAAACATTTTGTCTATGGAAATGAGCTTTCTATTTTCAGATAGAATTTTTATGAAATACATATTCTTCTATATATTAGGGGTGTATTTTACTAAAGAAGCCTTTAACTTTTTAAAATTCAGCAAAAAATATTTTAGACCTATGGTTTTTATATTTTTAATGTCTACACTTTTTTATTCAGTATTTTACTATTATAGTAGATACGATTTAATGAATTATGCATGGCTTATATTTTCAGTATCAGGGATATTTTTTCTTTTTGAAATTTCAATAAAACTAGAAAGAAATAATACAGTATCTAAATTGATAGTAAGAAAATTAAGTAAAAGTACGTATTATATATACTTAAGTCATCCCCTTATATTAAGCGGGATAGCAAGAATATTTAAAATTGGAAGCTTAAATCTTATATTAATTCTTACAATATATTTTTTAATGACCTTATTAATAAGCACTATTTTATCTGTAAGTTATAATGAAATTAAAAATAAGTATTTAAAAAATAAAAAGGAAACAAAAAGACATGTTGATATGTCATCTTAGATTTGATATAATTTTACTTATATAAATATATTAGGAGGGTTCAAATGCATAGAATACTTTCGATAAATCCAGGGTCAACATCAACTAAAATAGCTCTTTATGAAAACGAAAAAGAAGTTATAACAGAAGTTTTAAGACATACAGAAAACGACCTTTCAGAATACAAGAGAATACAGGATCAGTATAAGTTTAGAGAAAAGGTTGTTTTAGACTTTTTAAAAAAAAATAATTACGATGTAAATAAACTCGATGCTGTAGTAGGTCGTGGGGGCATACTTCCACCGATTAAATCGGGAGCATATATAGTAAATGAAAAAATGGTAGATTATTTAAAAAACAGACCTAGAGTCGAACATGCTGCAAATTTAGCTGCAATAATTGCTTACGACATATCAAAAAAAAATGATATTCCGGCATATATATACGACTCAATTGCAGTTTATGAATTAGAGCCTATAGCAGAAGTAACTGGAATGCCTGAAGTAAAAAGAGATGCTTTAGTTCACACATTAAACATGAGAGCATCAGCAATAAAAGCAGCTCAAAATTTAAACAAAAAATACGAAGACAGTAAATTTATAGTTGTTCATTTAGGTGGAGGGATAACATTATCAGTTCACAATAATGGAAAAATGATAGATGTAGTGTCTGACGACGAAGGACCTTTTTCACCTGAAAGGTCAGGAGGATTACCAGGAAGAGGGCTTCTTAACATTTGTTTTTCAGGAAATTACGACAAGAAAGATATAACAAAAAAAATGAGAAGTATCGGAGGCTTAAAGGCCTATCTTAATACCAATGATTTGATTAAAGTTGAAGAAATGATTGATTCGGGAAATGAAAAGGCGAAACTAATTTTTGAAGCAATGGCATATCAAATAGCAAAAGGAATCGGTGAACTATCAACTGTTTTAAAAGGAGATTTAGATAAAATAGTATTAACAGGAGGTATGGCTTATTCAGATAGATTAGTCGCATTAATAAAGGAAAGAGTTGAATTTATTGGCGAAATCATGGTAATGCCGGGAGAGAATGAAATGGAATCTTTAACCTTAGGAGCCTTAAGAGTTTTAAGGGGAGAAGAAGAGGCAGAAGTATTTGATTTATAAAAGAAAGGTAAAGCCTTTCTTTTTTTATATAAGTAATTGAAGAATTTTTTCATATAATAAGTGGATATATAAAATTATTATGCTATAATTTAACAGGGTGATAATATGAATTTTTTACCAATTAACAAGCAAGATATGGAAAAAAGAGGATGGGATATCTTAGACTTTATAATAGTAACGGGAGATGCCTATGTAGACCACCCATCTTTTGGTACTGCAATTATTGGAAGATTATTAGAAAGATTTGGATATAAAGTAGGAATAATAGCCCAACCTGATTGGAATAATTTAAACGAATTCAAAAAATTAGGAAGACCAAGATTGGGTTTTTTGGTTACATCTGGAAATATTGATTCTATGGTTAATCATTATACTGTATTTAAGAAAAGAAGAAAAAAAGATCTGTATTCACCTGGAGATAAAGCTGGATTAAGACCGGATAGAGCAGTAATAGTATACGGAAACAAAATAAGAGAAGCTTACAAAAACACTTCAATTATAATAGGAGGTATAGAAAGCAGTCTTAGAAGATTTGCTCATTACGATTACTGGTCCAATTCAGTAAGAAGATCAATACTGCTGGATTCGGCGGCAGATCTACTTATATATGGTATGGGAGAAAAAACAATAATTTCTGTAGCTGAATCTCTTAAAGCAGGAATACCGATTGAAGAAATAACATATGTTGATGGAACGGTTTTTAAAACTAAAAATTTAGATAGACTTTTTAAATATAAAAAGCTTCCTACATTCGAAGAAATAATTAATTCAAAAGAAAAATATGCTGAAAGCTTTATGATTCAATCTAAAAACACAGATCATATTTCTGGAGAAATTTTAGTAGAAGATTATGGTGACCTATATGTAGCTTCAAATAAACCTTCAGAACCTTTAAGTGAATTAGAAATGGATGATATATATAATTTAGATTATACGAGAACTTATCATCCAGTATACGAAAAAGAAGGAGGTATATCTGCATTAAAAGAGGTTAAATTCAGTATAACAGCAAATAGAGGTTGTTACGGGAATTGTTCTTTCTGTGCCCTTGCTTTTCACCAGGGTAGAGTTGTGCAGAAGAGAAGCAGAGAGTCTATAGTAAATGAGGCAGAAATACTAACTGAACTCGACGAATTTAAAGGATATATAACAGATTTAGGAGGGCCAACTGCTAATTTTAGAGAAAGAGCCTGCGATAAACAAAAAAAGTACGGTGTATGCAGAGATAAAGAATGTATAAATCCAAGATGCAGCAACTTGAAAGTAACTCACAAAGAATATCTAAAAATACTCAGAGAAATAAGAAAACTAAAAAATGTTAAAAAAGTTTTTGTAAGATCTGGAATTAGATATGATTATTTGATGTATGATAATGATGATGAATTTTTTGAAGAATTATGCAAACATCACATAAGTGGTCAACTTAGAACAGCTCCGGAACATTCATCTAACAAGGTTTTAAAGTTGATGAACAAACCTGACATTGAATTATATAAAGAATTTGAAGATAAGTTTTACAGTATAAATAAAAAAATAAATAAAGAACAGTATGCAGTTCCATATTTTATTTCAAGCCATCCAGGTTCAACAATTAAAGATGCTATAGAACTGGCTGAATTTATAAGAGATTTAGGCTATATACCTGAGCAGGTTCAGGATTTTTATCCAACTCCAGGAACTTTATCAACATGCATGTACTATACAGGGTTAGATCCGAGAACTATGAAAAAAATACACGTTCCAAATTCCTTTCATGAAAAGAGATTACAAAGAGCTTTACTGCAGTACAATAAACCATACAACTATAAATATGTAAAAGAAGCTTTAACCTTAGAAAAAAGGTATGATTTGATGGGAACATCAAGTAAGGCACTAATAAAAAAATAACTTATTTTAAATTGCAATATTTTGCAAATTAAGATAATATTAGTATAAGCAAATAATTAGGAGAAATACTATGGCAAGAAAGAAAAAAACATTTAAATTTTTAAATATATTACTTATTATTCTAGGAGTTGTTTTAATAGCCTGGGGTGTTAATTTTTTTATAGGAAATAATAACGAAGTAGAAGGAGAGCAAGACCCTTTAGCAGAGAGCATAGATGAAGATGAAGAGGAGAATTCTTTGAATAAACCAAATGAAAGTGAAGAAGAAGAAATAGTTGAAAAAACTAAATCTGTAAAAATATCAGCTGTAGGAGATATAATGTTTCATATGAGTCAAATTAACGGCGGATATGACGAATCAACTGACACATACGACTATAAAGCTTTTTTTGAAGACATTAAGCCTTTTATTGAAGAAGCGGATATAGCTTTTGCAAATTTTGAAGGAACTACAGCTGGACTTGAAGATGGCAATGTCTATAAAGCTTGGCCTGTTTTCAATGTTCCCGATGAGACCTTAGATGCATTGAAATATTCAGGATTTGATGTATTATCTACTATTAACAACCACAGTATAGATATGGGTAAACAGGGTATCATAAGAACTATTGAACAAATTGGACAAAGAGACATGCTTCATGTTGGAACAAGAACAAGTCCTGAAGAAGATAGAGTATTAATGTTAGAAGAAAATGATATAAAAATTGCTGTAATAGCATATACCTACGGATGTAATGGCCTTGAACAATACTTAACTGAAGATGAACTAGATTATATGGTAAATATTATAGATGAGAATAAGATAAATCAAGATATAGAGTACTCTAAAGACAATGATGCAGATATAATAATTGCATTTATGCACTGGGGAGGAGAGTACCAGAGGGATCCGTCAGTTCAGCAGAGAAATTTAGCAGATATGATGTTAAATAATGGAGTTGATATTATATTGGGTAGTCATCCCCATGTAATTCAAGACTCTAAAACTCTAGAAGTTGATGGAGAAAAAAAATTCATCGCATATTCTATGGGTAATTTTATTTCAAATCAAAGATATGAAACTTTAGCTCATGAATATCCAAATTTAAACATGTATTATACTGAAGATGGTGTAGTAGTAAATATAGAAATTGAGAAAGATTTACAAAAAAATCAAACTGTAATAAAAAATGTAGATTTCACACCAACTTGGGTTAATAGAGTCAAGGTTAATGGCAAATATGATTATGATGTCCTTCCTATTGAAAATTACTTAGAAAATAATGATGTTTCAGAAGAACTTAAGTTAAGAATGGAAAATTCATATAATAATACTATGGGAAAAATGAACATAAATATAAATTGATCTGGAAGTGAGAATATTGGAATACTTAAAAACAACAATATCAAATATTAGAATTGTAGATTTGCTGGAAATAGCTATAGTTGCTTTTGCCTATTATAAGGGATACATGTTAATACGAGAAACTAGAGCAAAGCAGCTTCTTAAAGGAATTATTATGATTGTTATTATAACAAGGCTATCCAGCGAATTTAAATTTTATACTATAAGTTGGATACTTACCAATACTTTGCAAGTTGGTTTGATAGCTATAGTTATTGTATTTCAACCAGAATTAAGAAAGGCCCTAGAATACATAGGGAGGACTACTTTTTTTTCTTTTAATTTTTTAGAAAGCTCGGAAAAATCTAATGATAAAATCATTGAAGAGATAATAAAAGCTTGTGCTGCTTTATCAAATCAAAGTATAGGAGCTTTGATTGTATTCGAACTTAAAACTGGTCTCAACGAATATATTGAATCCGGAGTAAAAATTGACGGTGATATTTCTAATAGTTTGTTGATTAATATTTTTATACCTAATACACCCCTTCATGATGGTGCAGTTATAATCAAGGACCAAAAAATAAAAGCAGCCAGTTGTTTTTTGCCACTGACAGATAATTCTCATTTGAGTCAAGATGTAGGTACTAGACATAGAGCAGCTATAGGTATAACTGAAAAATCGGATAGTATAGCAGTAGTTATATCTGAAGAAAAAGGTTTTATTTCATATTCTTCAGATGGAAGATTATATAGAGATATTAATATTGAAGAATTAAGAGAACTGTTAAAAGATATCTATAAATCTGAAGAAAAATCTAGATTTATAGAAAAATGGAGGCATAAAAATGATTGATAAAAAAGATAAAGTTCTTATAATATTAATATGTATCTTTGCAGCTCTTGCTTCCTGGTTTTATGTTGTAACAGAAAGAAATCCTGAAATTACAGAAAATATTACAGACGTAACCATAGAAGTAAGAAACTCAGAAAGTTTAAATAATAGTGGATTAGTTGTAGCAAATATTGATACAACAGCTGTCAATGTAAGAGTCAGAGGATTAAGAAATGAAGTAATGAACATAGAAACTACAGACATTAATGCATTTATCGATGTATTTGGATATAGTGAAGGAAGTAATAAAGTTCCTGTTGATATAAATTTACCAAGCAACGTAGAACTTGTAGATTATAATCCAAAGCAGGTCCTATGCGAGTTTGAGGCAATAATAAACAAATCTTTTGAATTGGATGTAAATATAATTGGAAATGTAGAATCAGGATATTTCGCAATGAGACCTGAAAGCAGTGTTAACACGGTTATTGTTAGAGGACCGAGAAGCACTTTAAACTCCATAGATAAAACAGTTGTTAATATGGATATAACAGGAGCTTCTGAGACTTTAACAAAGAGAATACCAATAAATATATACGACGACAAAGGAGTGGAATTAAATCTAGAGGTTAATCCAACTATAGCTGAAATAACAGTTCCGATTTATCCAGTTAAAGAAACTGAAATAGATATACCTATAACGGGAGAAGTAAAAGAAGGATACGGAATTAAAGAAGTTAGGATAGAACCAAAAACTGTATTAATAGCAGGTAGAGAAGATGTATTAAGAGATGTTGAAAAAGTTAGATGTGACCCTATATCAGTAGAAGAAGCGGATTCAAACATATACTTACCTGCAGAATTTATAGAAGGCAACTATTATATTATAGAAGATGTAAATCCAAGAATAGAAATTGAAATTGAAGAAATAATAACCAAGGATTTGATATATAACGTTGAAGATGTTAATGTCACAAATTTATCTGAAGATTTAAAAGTTGATATGATAGAAATAGATAGTGAATTTATTTCATTAACAATTGAAGGAATAAGCAGCATTATAAATGAAATTTCAAAAGAAGATATTAAACTTAATGCTGATTTATCTGAAGGAGTAGAGGGGTCAAATTTAGTTGGATTTGAAGTTGAAACTGAAATGGAAATTAGTAATTATGAAATAAATCCTATTGAAGGAAATATAATTCTCAGTGTAAATGAAGATTCTGAAGAAATTACTAATGAAAATATCGAAGAAAATGAAAATATAGAGGAAAATGAAAATGAAAACGAAGATGAGATAGTACAGTGAAGGTGGAAAAATGAAAAAAGAACTTGAAACTTTTCTCGCCTCAACTCAAGATGGAGTAATTTCTATTGATATTAATCGAAAGATAAAGCTCATTAATAAAAAAGCAGCGGAAATTATTGGTGTCGACAGTGAGAAAGTTATAGGTAAAAATATATCTGAAGTAGTTAAAAATTCTAGATTACCCTACGTATTAAAAACAGGAAAACACGAACTAGATTGGCAGCAAAAGTTGGGAGATTATCAAATAATAACCAGTAGGATGCCTTTAAAGGATAAAAATGGCAGGATAACTGGTGCGATTGCAATATTTAGAAATATAACAGATACTTTTAATCTTGATAGACAAATAAACAACTTAAATGAATATAAAAGTCTACTTCAAGCTGTATTTTCAGCCGTTCAAGATGCTATTAGTGTGGTCAACACAGAAGGAAAACATATAATGGTAAACCCTGCTTATACAAAAGTTACAGGGATTTCTGAAGATGAAGTAATTGGAAAATATGCAAATTATGATATAAGAGAAGGTGAAAGCCTCCACTTAAAAGTTTTAAAAACTAAAAAACCTGTTAAAAACACAAAGATGATATTAAAACCAAGTGGTAAAATGGTTATAGCTCAAGCTGCACCAATTATTGTAAATAAAGAACTTAAGGGAAGTGTAGCGGTACTTCATGATATAACTGAAATTAGAGAATTAACAAAAGAATTATCAGAAGCACAAAAAAGAATAAGAGAGCTATCTGCAAAATATACCTTTGATGACATAGTAGGAAAATCAAAAATAATGATTGAAGCTAAAGGACAGCTAATAAAGGCAGCAAATGTACCTGCAACAGTTCTCTTAAGAGGAGAAAGTGGAACAGGAAAAGAATTATTCGCCCATTCGATACATAATGAAGGAAGCAGAAAAGAAAAACAATTTGTAAGAGTTAACTGCGCTGCTTTAACAGAGAGTCTTTTAGAGAGCGAACTTTTTGGATATGAAGGAGGAGCCTTTACAGGAGCTAAAAAAGATGGGAAAAAAGGACTTTTTGAAGAAGCAAACAACGGTACTATATTTTTAGATGAAATATCAGAAATAAGCATGAATACTCAGGTAAAGTTATTAAGAGTACTCCAAGAAAAGGAAATAACAAGAGTTGGAGGATTAAAGCCAGTACATGTTAATGTAAGAGTGGTAGCAGCTACTAATGTTAATCTGCTAAACCTAGTAAAAAAAGGTAAATTCAGAGAAGATCTTTATTATAGATTAAATGTATTTCCTATTTACATACCACCATTAAGAGAGCGATTGGAAGATATAGAGATATTAGTTAAAAAATTCATTAATAAATTCAATATGGAATACGGAAGGAACGTTACCAACATAAGCAAAGACGCCTTAAATATTTTAACTAAATACAACTGGCCCGGGAATGTCAGAGAATTAGAAAATATAATTGGAAGAGCTATGATCAACATGGATTTTAATGAAATTATAATATCAAAGATTCATATACCTTTACTTATATCTGAAAAAGATTATGACAAAAAGAACAAAGATTTTGAAAAGGAAACAATCGTAAACAGCTATAAAGATTTAAATGATGCTAAAGAAAATTTTGAAAGAAAATATATTGCAAAAGTATATAAAGATGTAAATAAAAACAAAACAAAAACAGCTGAAAAACTTAATATTTCAATAAGAAGTTTGTATTACAAACTTGATAAATACAAAATCAGTTAAATTTGCAAAAATATGCAAAAACAAGAATAATGCAAGATGTTGCATGCAAAATATTTCGAAAACATTTTAGTATTTTTATAAAAGGCACCTAAACCGTTGTAAAGAATGGAAAGGTGCCTTTTGGCATGAGAATTGCACTATATTAATTAATATAAAAAAGGAGTGAGTATATGAAGCAATTAGTTATTAATCCAGGGTCTACTTCTACAAAAATCGGAATTTATGACAATTTAGAAGTAGTATTGGAAAAAACACTTAGACACTCGGAAGTTGAACTTAATAAATACGATTCTATAATAGAACAACTAGAATTTAGAAAAGAAATAATTAAAGAGGCGATTAAAGAGATTGGATTAAAAGAAGAAGATTTTGACGCTGTAGTTGGAAGAGGTGGTTTACTTAAACCTATGAAAGGTGGAACATACAAAGTAAATCAAGAGATGGTTAGCCATCTAAAAGAAAGTCGAATGGGAGAACACGCCTCAAATTTAGGAGCTCTTCTTGCTTATGAAATTACAAAAGATTTAAATATACCAGCTTTCATAGTTGATCCTGTTGTTGTTGATGAAATGGAACCTATATCTAGAATTTCAGGACATCCTAGATTTGAAAGGATAAGTATTTTTCATGCTTTGAATCAAAAAGCTGTTGGAAGAAAAGCTGCAAGAAGTATTAATAAAAGCTATGAAGATTTAAATCTTATTATAGTTCATTTAGGTGGTGGAATTTCAGTAGGAGTTCACAGAAAAGGAAGAGTTATTGATGTAAATAATGCTTTAAATGGAGAAGGACCTTTTTCACCAGAAAGATCAGGGACTCTCCCTGTAGGTGACTTAGTTAAGCTATGTTTTTCAGGTCAGGTAACTTTAAGAGAAGTTAATAAGATGATTAAAGGCAACGGAGGACTAATAGCTTACTTAGGAACAAACAATGCTAAAAAAGTAAGTGAAATGTGTGAAGAAGGCGATGAAAATGCACAATTGATATACGAAGCTATGGCCTACCAAGTATCAAAAGAAATAGGTGCAGCAGCAGCTGTATTAGAAGGAAATGTAGATGGAATTGTTATAACCGGAGGAATAGCTTACGATGAAAAATTCATCAGTTGGATAAAGAAAAGAGTTAGCTTTTTAGCTGATATATTTATTTATCCTGGAGAAGATGAATTGGGAGCTTTAGCAGAAGGCGGATTGAGAGTTCTTAAGGGAGAAGAAGACTATAAAGAATATAAGTAGGTGTATTGATGGATAAAAATTTAATCATAGTTGTTGGGCACTACGGAAGTGGTAAAACTGAATTTTCAATAAACTATGCAGTAAAGTCCAAAGAAACTTTTAAAAAAGTAAATTTAGTAGATCTAGATATTGTAAACCCATATTTTAGAAGCAGAGAAAAAAGAGAAATGCTTGAAAATATGGACATCAGTATTATGGCAAGTAACCTTACAAATAAAAATTTAGACATACCTGCATTGTCACCAAGTATAAATGGAGCAATTAACGATATTAAGGCGAGAACAATAATAGATGCGGGAGGTGATCCTGTAGGAGCTAAAGCATTATCGAGATACAACAACATAATAAGAAACAAGGACTACGATATGTTTTTAGTTGTAAATGCTAACAGACAGGATACACAGAATTTAGAAAAAATAATTAGTTATTATGAAAAAATCGAGGCAACATCAAGATTGAAAATAACAGGATTAATAAATAATACTCATACATTAAAAAGCACAAGTATAGAAGATGTAATGAGAGGTGCTGAATTAGTAAAAAAAGTATCAGAGAAATTAAAAATACCAGTTAAATATCATACTGCTATAAAAAAAATAGCAGATGAAATAAATAAAAATAAAAGTATGGAAGTTTTTCCAATAGAATTATATATGAGGGAAGAATGGATGTACTAATAAATGGAGGTTCATTATGGCAAAAGGTAAAGTAACTTTTAACACCGATTTATGTAAAGGATGTGAATTGTGCATCGAAGCATGT
Source organism: uncultured Clostridia bacterium (assembly GCA_964574015.1). Taxonomy (GTDB): domain Bacteria; phylum Bacillota; class Clostridia; order Tissierellales; family Dethiosulfatibacteraceae; genus UBA8670. The sequence goes on from CAZNLP010000008.1 coordinate 26,463, forward strand.
CCAGTTAAAATTATATCTTTAAATAAAAAAGTTATAAATGCTAAAGGATTTAATCCAGCACATGTAGAAGAACCGGACAAATGTATAGGATGCGGAAACTGCGCAATTATGTGTCCTGATTCAGTAATAAAAGTAGAAAAGGAATAGGAGGTATATTAATGACTAAAGTATTAATGAAGGGTAATGAAGCTGTCGGAGCAGCGGCTATAAAAGCAGGCTGTAAATACTTTTTCGGTTATCCAATAACACCACAAAACGAAATACCAGAATATATGTCAAGAGAAATGCCAAAAGCAGGAGGAGTTTATCTTCAAGCAGAAAGTGAAATAGCGGCAATTAATATGGTTTATGGAGCTGCCGGTGCTGGAGGAAGAGTAATGACTACTTCATCAAGCCCTGGAATATCTCTTAAACAAGAAGGAATTTCATATTTAGCAGGAGCAGAATTACCATGTGTAATAGTAAATATGATGAGAGGTGGACCTGGGTTGGGTAGTATACAGCCGGGACAGGCCGATTATTTCCAAGCTACAAGAGGTGGAGGTAATGGAGACTACAGACATATTGTATATGCCCCTGCAAGCATTCAAGAAACAGTAGATTTAATAATGGAGTCCTTTGATGTAGCAGACTACTATCGTATACCTGTAATGATATTAGGAGATGGTATGATTGGACAGATGATGGAAGCTGTAGAGTTTAAGGAACCAAATAAGAAAGATTTACCTGAAAAAGATTGGATTACAACAGGTACTAAGGAAAAAAGAGAACCAAATATAGTAAATTCTCTTTATTTAGACCCTGAAGAACTTGAATTATCTAATATTAGATTAGAAAAAAAACACAATAAGATTATTGAAAATGAAAAAAGAGTAGAAATAATCGATGTAGAAGATGCAGATGTTGTTTGTGTTGCATACGGCACAACATCGAGAATTGTAAAAAATGCCATAGACGATTTGAAATCAGAAGGGATTAAGGTTGGACTAATAAGACCTATAACTTTATGGCCTTTCCCAGAAGAAGCTTTCGATAAAATCAATAAAGACTGTAGGGGACTATTAACGGTAGAAATGAGCATGGGTCAAATGATAGATGATGTTAAGATATCTTCTAATGGAAGATGGCCTGTTCATTTCACAGGAAGATCAGGAGGAATGGTTCCTACACCATCAGCAGTTATCGATAAAATCAAAGAAATTGCAGGAGGTGCAAAATAATGACTAATTTAGTATATGAAAAGAGTAAAGGCTTAACAGATGTGGAACTTCACTATTGTCCTGGATGCACCCATGGAATAGTTCATAAACTTGTAGCAGAATCCTTAGTTGAACTTGGTGTACTTGGAGATTCAATTGGTGTGGCTTCCGTAGGATGTTCTGTACTTGCATATAAATATTTAAATTGCGATATGCAGCAAGCCGCTCACGGAAGAGCTCCTGCTGTAGCAACAGGGATTAAAAGAGTAAATCCTGATAATATAGTTTTTACTTACCAGGGAGACGGAGATTTAGCATCAATAGGAGCAGCAGAAATAGTACATGCTGCACATAGAGGTGAAAAAATAACTACAATTTTTGCTAATAATGCAATTTACGGCATGACAGGTGGACAGATGGCACCTACTACTTTAATAAATCAAAAAACCACTACTTCACAAGAAGGAAGAAGTGAAGAACATTCAGGTAAACCTTTAAGAATATCTGAAATGTTGGCAACTATAGATGGAGCTAAATTTGTTGAGAGAGTATCTGTAGATACTCCTGCTAATGTAAGAAAAGCTAAAAAAGCAATAAAAAAAGCATTTCAATGTCAAATTGAAGGTAAGGGATTTGCTTTAGTAGAAGTATTATCAACTTGTCCAACAAATTGGGGTATGCCACCTAATGAATCGCTACAGTGGTTAAGAGATAATATGATTCCATATTACCCACTTGATAAATTTAGAGATTTTGAGGAGGAAAAATAATGGAAGAAAAAGTTATAGTAGCTGGTTTTGGAGGACAAGGAGTTATGGCAATCGGTAAATTACTTGCATATGCAGGAATGCTGGAAGATAAGCAAGTTTCATGGTTGCCTTCCTACGGACCTGAAATGAGAGGTGGAACAGCAAACTGTGATGTTATCGTATCGGATAGAATGGTAGGCTCACCTATCATTACAGATGATGCAACATCTGCTGTTATTATGAATTTGCCATCCCTGGACAAGTTTGAAAGCCATGTAGTAAAAGATGGCAATTTATTTGTTAATGAATCTTTGATTGAAAGAAAATCCAAAAGAGATGATATAAAAACTTATTACATACCTGCAAATGAAATTGCTCAAAAACTAGGGAATGCAAAAGCTGCCAATATGGTTATGCTTGGAGCATATTTAGAAATCACTAAAGCGGTTAAGCCGGAAACCATAATAGAAGCTTTCACAAAGGTATTTGGAGAAGACAAAGCTTCGTTTATTCCTTTAAATAAAGAAGCTTTAAAAAAGGGAGCAGAACACGTAAGATAAATAAGATAGAGAAAACATAAATTTCTTGAAAATGAATTATAGTATGATATAATTGTTATCGACAACAATTGTTGTCAATGCTTCTTAAATTTTTTGCCAGGACCGTGAACTTTAATGATTCACGGTCATTTTTTTAATAATAAAATATTTTAAAACATTTTATTTGCTTATGTTGACTATTGTTTGTTAATTTGATATAATTAAAAAAAAGTGAATGGTGATTCAAATGCCTCAAGTATTAAAGGAAGAAGTAAAAAATAGAATAATTAACTCAGCAGTAAAAGTATTTAAAAAAGACAACTATAGAAAAGCTTCTATGAATGAGATTGCTAAGTATGCAGATGTATCTGTAGGTAACATATATAGATATTTTGACAACAAGAAAAAATTATACGACTATATAGTAAAAGATATCTATATGAAACTAGCTGATGTAATACAGTTTTGCGAAGAATCAGAGAGCAACACAGCTTTAAAGATTGAAAGTTGCATTGACGAATTTGTAAAATTATACGGCAAAGACAAAGATGTTTTCATAATTTTGATTAATTCTGATGAAGATATTGATGAAAATCAAACTATTATCAACGGTATAAGAAATATCTTGAGTGAGAATTTGATTACTGTAATGAAAAACAAAAAAGGTAAAACTACAAAAGAAGATGAAGTTTTTTGTCGCACAATAGCTGTTTCAATAGCCAATGGTGTAAGATACATAGTTCAAGAAAATGGAAGCGAAAAAAATCTTGAAAAAAGATTAAGATATTTTCTTGATTTTATGAAGACAAGCTTTCTTAATGAAGTTGAGAAATAAAAACATTTAAAATTTTATATTTGATTAAAACTTAGAATATAAGGTAAATTTGCAATGCAGATTTATCTTTTTTTGATTAAAACAGTACTAATTAGATTTTTTATTAGACAATAAAAATATTTGTAGTATAATATAAGTTGAATTTAAGGAGGTGAAAAATTAAACAAAATAAAAGCGCCAGAACTCTAATTATAAAAATTATTAATGAGTTGACGAGGTTAGGAAGTATCGAGTATTTCGGCGGATGTCCTACGTTACAGACAAGCGTTAGATATTTTTTAAAACTGTAAAGCAATTTATAGTACAAAGAAAGTATCAGTCTAAAATTTTTATGAGGTGATAAAATGTGTGGAATTGTAGGATATATAGGAAATGAAGATGTAAAAGAAACAATATTAAAAGGACTTGAAAGATTAGAATATAGAGGTTATGATTCAGCAGGGATTGCTTTATTTGACGGTGATAATATTAAGGTTTTTAAGGATAAAGGAAGAATTGCTCATTTAAGAGAAATAATAGATTACGACATAAAAAGCACAGTTGGTATGGGACACACGAGGTGGGCAACTCATGGAAAGCCAAATAGGATTAATTCTCATCCCCATCAAAGTAGCTGTAGAAGATTTACAATAGTACATAACGGTATTATCGAAAATGAAGAGTTTTTAAAATCTAAATATTTAGAGAATATTGAATTAGAAAGTGAAACAGATACAGAAGTAATTGCACAATTATTAAACAAATTTACAAATGAAGGAGAAGAAGTTAGCTTAGCGATAAGGCATTTAATGAGTGAAATTGAAGGTTCTTATGCATTAGCTATAATAGATCAAAGTAATAAAGAGAAAATATATGCAGCCAAAAATAAATCTCCCCTATTAGTAGGAAAGGGAACTGGATTTAATATGGTTGGTAGTGATGCTATGGCTATGGTAAGTCATACTAATGAGTTTTATGAACTTAATGATGGAGAATATGCTGAAATTTCAAAAAATGATGTTGAAATCTTCAATATTTACGGTGTAAAATCAAATAGAGATACCTATAAAGCTGAAATGGATTCTGATGATATTGAAAAAGGAACATATCCTCACTATATGCTTAAAGAAATAGATGAGCAGCCTTTTGTTATCAGGAGAATAATAGCTGAGTATCAAAATGAAAATGGAGAACTTAAGATAGATGAAAATATAGTAAAAGAAATAGAAAAAAGTGATAGAATTTACATAATTGCTTGTGGAACCAGTTATCATGCAGGTCTTGTAGGAAAACACTATTTTGAGAATATAACCAGCAAACCTGCTGAAGTTCATGTTTCTAGTGAGTTTGTTTACAATACTCCGATTTTAAGTGAAAACCCATTATTTGTTTTTATATCCCAGAGTGGTGAAACAGCAGATAGCAGAGCAGTTTTAGTTAAGGTTAAAGAAATGGGATATCCAACATTGACTGTTACCAACGTAAAAGGATCTACCTTGTATAGAGAAACAGATTATCAATTACTATTACATGCAGGACCTGAAATTGCAGTAGCTTCTACCAAAGCATACACTGCCCAAATAGCAGTATTAGCGTTACTTGCTTCTAAGAGTTCAAATAAAGACATAGACATAATTAATGAATTGTCTGTAGCAGCAACTGTCATGGAAGCTCTATGTGATTCAAAAGACCTATATAAAAAATTAGCTCAGGAGTATTTAAAAGATACTAGAAATTGTTTTTATATAGGAAGGCATATAGACTACTACCTGTGTATGGAAGCAGCTCTAAAACTAAAGGAAATATCTTACATACAAACAGAAGGATTTGCTGCAGGAGAACTAAAACATGGAACTATAGCTTTAATAGAAGAAGGAACACCAGTAATTGCTGTGATAACTCAAGAAAGAGTTAACTTAAACACAAGGAGTAATATAAAAGAAGTTTCAGCAAGAGGTGCTAATGTAATAACTATATCGAGAAAAGCTATTAGTGCAAAAAATGACCAAATTGTAATTGGGGATTTAAATGAATTATTGACCCCATTAGCAGCAGCAGTACCAGTTCAACTACTGGCCTACTATGCTGCTTTAGATAGAGGGTGTGACATTGATAAGCCAAGGAATCTTGCTAAAAGTGTTACAGTAGAATAAAAAAACTTATGGAGGTGTAAAAATGGCTTATAGAATTGATGAAAATGAATGTATCGCTTGTG
>CAZNLP010000009.1:0-29487 GCA_964574015.1 uncultured Clostridia bacterium
AACTCTAAAGTTAATAACTTTAACATAATATGTTATAATACAAATGTATGGAGGGAAGAATATGGAAAAATATCCACAATTGAAAATAAATCTATCCACAATCAAAAATAATGCTGAAGTAATTGTTAACATGTGCAGAAAAAACAACATAAAAGTTTCAGGAGTTATAAAAGGATACAACGGATTGCTGAAAATTTCGAAGAAACTTCTCGAAGGAGGAGTTGAAAACCTTGCAAGTTCGAGAATTGAACAGCTAAAAGAAGTAAAAAAACAGGATAAAAATATAGAAACCCTACTTCTTAGGATACCTATGCTTTCAGAAATAGAAGAACTTATCAGATATTGCGATATCAGTCTAAACTCAAATAAAAAAACCTTAGACAGAATTAATAGAGAGGCAAAAAAAACAGGTATAAAACATAGAGTAATATTAATGAGAGATTTAGGAGATTTAAGAGAAGGAATATTCGATAGAGATGAGTTTATTGGAATTGCAGAGTATGTTGAGAACAATTTAGAAAATATATATTTAGAAGGTATTGGTACAAATTTAAGCTGCTATGGTTCTATTTCTCCGACAAAGGAAAATATGTTGGAACTCGCTGATACTGCAGAAATACTTGAGAAAAAGATAAACAGAAAATTAGACATAGTTTCAGGAGGGGCAACCACTTCTCTTCCATTAGTATATAAAGAAGAAATGCCAGAAAAAATAAATCATCTTAGAGTAGGAGAAGGAATAGTCAACTCTATGGACCTTTCGAAATATTGGGGTGTGAACATTGAAGGCCTAAAGAATGATGCTTTCATACTAAAAGCTCAGGTTATCGAATCCAACATAAAACCAACTCATCCTATAGGCGAAATGTGTGTTGATGCATTTGGTAACAAACCTACTTTTATAGATAAGGGATTGAGAAAAAGAGTTATAATAGGTGTAGGAAACCAAGATACAGGAGATTCAAAAAAACTTTTGCCAATAGAAGAAAAAGTTAAAATATTGGGAGCCAGCAGCGATCATACTATATTAGATGTTCATGACTTAAATAGAAATTTAGAGGTAGGAGATACTTTAGAATTTAAATTATTTTATCAACCTATGCTCTTTTTAACAGGATCAAAATATGTTAAGTTTAATTATATAGAATAAGTTGAGAGGTGAGTATTATTAAGATTGATTTATTAAAATTCAAAAAAGATGATAATAAGGAAAAAAGTCCAAGAGATTCTTTTACTATAACAAACAAAGAACAGGATGTAGTACAAAAAAAAGAAATGTCAGATAGACATTGTCCTTTTTGCGGAAATCAGATAGAAGCTGGTGAAAAGAAATGTCATCTATGTGGTAATAATATAAATGAGATAGTAGAGGACAATGATGAGGATAATTTCGCTTATATAACTAAAAAAAGAAGTAAGTTTTTAATTATATTAGTAATAATTATTATATTATCTTTGCTATCAATGTATATATTTTATCCTTTTTACAGATTTACTTTCAAGAATAAGAGAATACTGGAAAATGACACAAATCAAATAGAATTTTATGTTGGTAATGATGAAATAAGGATGGGATAGATGAAGTATAAAAAAATTGTTAGTGGAACTTTTATAAAAAGAAGAAATAGATTTATAGCCGAAGTTATGATAAATGGAGAATTAGAAATTGTCCATGTTAAAAATACAGGCAGATGCGAAGAAATATTAAAAGAAGGAGCAAAAATATTTTTAGAAAAATCAGATAATCCTAACAGAAAAACCGGATATTCTTTAATAAGTGCAATAAAAAATGAAAACCTAATAAATGTTGATTCACAAGCTCCTAATAAGGTAGTTTATGAAAGTTTGAAAAAAGAAGAAGTAGAACCTTTTAATGATCTTAAAATAATAAAAAAAGAAAAAACCTTTCAAAAATCTAGATTTGATATATATTATGAAAGAAAAAACGGTAAAAAAGGATTTATAGAAATAAAAGGTGTAACTCTTGAAAATGAAGGGTTAACCAAATTTCCTGATGCTCCTACAGAAAGAGGTAAAAAGCATGTTTTAGAAATGGTAGAAGCTGTTGAGAAAGGATATGAGGGAAATATTTTGTTTTTAATTCAAATGGATAACTTTTTAGAATTTTCTCCAAATAGAGAAATGGATAGAAAGTTTTCAGAAGCTTTAGAATATGCAAAAAATAAAGGTGTAAATATTTTTATATACAACTCTATAGTAAGAGAAGACGAAATAATATTAAAAGAGAGAGGAATTTTAATATAAAAAAGAAGCTGTAGTTTACAGCCTCTATAGTTCAACCAATACACATGAATTAACAACATTTATTCCATTTTCTTTAGCTAAATTTTGAATTTCGATACTTCGTGTACCCGGTTGAAGCCAGATATTTTTTATACCTAAGTCGATACATTCCTTAAGTACGTCTATACCTGTTTTAGGATTTACTACAAAATTTACTACATCTATCTCTACATCTAAATCTGATAGTGAGGGATAGGTTTCATCTCCATCTACACTTCCACAATTAGGATTTACCGGAAATACATTGTATTCGTAGTCCTTTAATTTCTTATATAATTTATATCCGAAAGTTTGATGCTTATCTGAAGCACCAACAACGGCCCAATTTTCCATATCTAACATTTTATCTGATAATTTCATTTTAGTTCTCTCCTTTTTAAATTTAAAACATTTTTTTAAAAGCTAATAGTAGTCCGGCACCTAAAGATAGTCCAGCGGATACTCCTAAGATAACCCAAAAAGCATTAGGGCTTTTAGCCATAGGAAGCCATGCAACGTTCATTCCGTAAAAACTAGCAATCATAGTAGGGATTGCCATTACAATTGTAATGGAAGTAAGAATTTTCATTACAACATTAAGATTATTTGATATAACCGATGCAAAAGCGTCCATCATACCGCTTAATATATTTGAATAAATAGTTGCCATTTCAATAGCCTGTTTATTTTCTATAATTACATCTTCAAGAAGATCTTCATCCTCTTCATATAGCTTTATAGCATCAAGTCTCATCATTTTTTCCAAAACTATTTCATTTGCCTTAAGGGCAGTAGTAAAATAAACTAAAGATTTTTCTAAATCTAAAAGTTGAATAAGCTCTCTGTTTTTCATAGATCTATGGAGCTGTCTTTCTACATCCGAACTCATTTTATCAATTTGTTTTAGATAAAGAAGGAATCGCTTTGATATTTTAAACAACAATTGAAGGACAAATCTATAACGTTTTGTAGTAAAAAATGATCTTACGCTATTTTTTTCAAACTGATCAATAATGTATGAATCCTTCAAACAAACGGTAACTATATTTTTTTCGGTTAAAATAATTCCAAAAGGAAGAGTTGAATAAAATAAGTGATCTTCCTCTTTATCAGCTGTAGGCATATCTATAAGTATAAGAACATGTTTTTCTTCCACTTCTATACGAGAATACTCTTCTTCATCTAATGCAGCTCTAAGAAAATCTATATCTATATTTAGTTCTTCTTTAACAAATTCTATTTCTTCCTCATTAGGATTTACTAAACTTATCCAAGCATCATCTTCTATTTTTTCTAATTTAAATAAATTTTTATCTACTGTTTTGAATATATTTAACATTGTTTCACCTCTCTTTGTTGATATCCTTCTCTATAACAACTAAGAGTTAAAACTCAGTGAAGAATATAGAGAATTATAAAAATTAACTAATTTAAAATTATAAAAGCCCAAAGGCTCGACGTCCACTATTTCTTCACATCCTTCCATTATTTCATAAAAAAACCTTACACCTGGAGGCATAAGGAATGTAAACCATCCCTGTTGGGTTTTAGCACTATACAGCATAGGTTTTACCAACCACATTAGACATAACCTTTTCGATTATCTCTGCTGACCCATTGGCATCTCTGGATGTTTCTGGGCAGTGGCATATATCTATATAGGAACCTCTCCTAACCAGGCTATTAAACTATTAACTACTATATTATTATATTACTTAATAGGTGAAAAAATCAAGGATTAAAATTTATAAATTTATATTGTTATAATAATTAATATTTGTTATAATCTACAGGATGTTTACATAAAAAATTATTAATGAATGATGGGAGTAAAAATGAAAGATATTGATATAGCAAAAAAATTACTATATAAAGAAAATCTTACAATTACAATAGTAAAAAATGGAAAATGTTTTTATAAAAGTAAAGAAAGAGGTATTAAACCACTATACGAAGCTTTATTAAAGTATAAAGATGATATGGAAGGAGCATCATCTGCTGACAAAATAGTAGGAAAAGGAGCAGCTCTACTATATATTGAAGGGAAAGTAGAAAATCTTTATGCAAAAATAATATCGAAAAACTCCTTAGAGGTATTAGAAAAACATAATATAAACATATATAAAGACGAAGTTGTACCTTATATAAAAAACAGGGACAAAAGTGGCATGTGTCCAATAGAGACTATGGCAGTTGAAGATGATAATATAGATAGTTTATTAGAAAGAATCGAAAAATTTTTAAAGAAGAATAATTTGATATAAAAAAATTATAAGGGGTTGCCTTATAATTTTTATTAAAAGAGGGGGGAATTCTTTTATCAAAATATATTAAAATCAGCTTAGCTTATTTACTGCAAAATTAAGTTGAAAACCACAAAGCTGAAAAGGAAATTTCTACTTTAAAAACATTGTAATAAAAAAAAATCTAAAAATAATTTAGAATTTATAAATAATTAATGAATAATTTATTAAGTTCAAAAAATAGAATCCGGCTCCTACTAAATCTAGCGTAAGAACCGGATTCTAATCTTTTTTTGTCATCTCTTTTCCCTTTGGTGGAATCACCCTTTCGCGTTTATTATACTCTGTAAGTCAGAATATATTTAAACAGTTACTCTTATTCTTTACTAATTATCCTATCAGAATTTTATTTAATACTTAGATGTTCATAAGGTACATTGAACCTATACTCTTAATTCCTCATTTAGAATAATTAGTAGAAAGAAAAGAAGTATCTGTTATTTTTGTATTTATATAATACCCATATAAAGAAAAATTATACAAAAAAATCAAAAAAACAATAATGATTATTAAAAGTATATATGATATAATATTCAGTATACAAAATGCTTATATAACATATTTAATTCTTATCAACTTCATAGACTATGTATTTACTTAGAAAGAAGGATTGTATGAAAAAAACAAAATTAAAATCCTACGGCAAAATAAATTTATACTTTGAATTGGTGGATAAAAGAGAAGATGGATATCATGATATTAAATCTGTAATACAAAATATTGATATTTTTGATGAGATAGAGATTGAAGAAATTAGAAGTGGAATAATAATAGATTCTAACTATAAGGATATACCAAAAGGAAAAGACAATACGGTATATAAAGCTATTAACTCAATAAAAAAAGAATATAGTGTTGATAAAGGTATTAAAATATATTTAAACAAAAGAATTCCTCATTCGGCAGGACTTGGTGGAGGAAGCAGTAACTCAGCAGCTGTTATAGAAGGTTTAAATAAAATGTGGAATTTAAATATGAATTCAAAAGAAAAAGAAGAGATTGCTGAGAAAATTGGAACAGATGTTTATTTTTTTCTAAAAGGTGGAACTGTGTATGTTGGAGGTAAAGGAGATAAAACAAGGAAAATAAAAGATTTTACTTGGGATAATATATTATTAGTAAAACCGGATATTAATATATCAACTGCTTATATATACAGTAGAATAAAAAAGAATTATTTATCCAAAAACTACAATCAAGAAATATTTAACACTTTTAACAGAGAAAAAGAAGAATTACTGGTAAAATTATTTAGAAATGATTTAGAAAGAGTAGTTGAAATAGAGTATCCAGAAGTGAGTGAAATTAAAAAAGAAATGTTAACTAATAAAGCTGTAGCAGCAATGATGTCTGGAAGCGGCTCAGCAGTTTTTGGTTTTTTCAAAAATAGTTATGATCTGGACGAATGCTACAAAACTTTATCAAAAAGGTACCATAAATTATATAAAACGAAAACAATAGGGAGAGGGTTTGATTATGAAAGATAAGTTAAACAAATTAGATTTAAATGAGTATAAACCACTGAGAGAGGTAGTTTTTGAAACTTTAAAGGAAGCCATACTTACGGGAAAACTTGAGCCAAAAGAAAGATTGATGGAGATTAAGATTGCCGACCAACTTGGAGTTAGTAGAACACCGGTAAGAGAAGCTATAAGAAAATTAGAACTTGAAGGATTAGTAGTAATGGTTCCTAGAAAGGGAGCTTACGTATCGGATATATCATATAAAGATATTATAGATACCCTTGAAGTTAGAGAAGCTTTAGAAACATTCGCTGTAAAACTGGCAATAGAAAAAAACACAGTAAAAGATATAAAAAGATTAGAAAAATTAAATAATGAATTTCAAAAAGCATACGAAGAAAAAGACATAGAAAAAATGGTTGAATATGATACTAAAATTCACAATGAAATTCTAGTTTTATCAGACAACGGCAAACTTATCAACTTTATGGATGGTCTCAACGAAATTATGCAGAGATTTAGATTGATATTTTTCAATGAAACTTACAATCCTGAGAGAATAGCAAGAGAACACGAAGAAGTGTTTAAAGGATTAAAAAGTAGAGATATTGAAAGAGCTCAGAAAGCTATGAAATCTCATTTATCTACTTTAAAAGATGATATAAAAAAAGTCTACGAAAAAAGATAGTGAAAATATGTATAAATTAATAGCTTGTGATTTAGACGATACTTTACTTAATTCAAATTTTGAAGTAAGCAAGGAGGATAAAGAAAGTATAAGTAAATTAAATGAAAAAGGCATATATTTTACTATAGCGACAGGAAGAGTAACAAAATCTGCAAAAAAATATGCAGAAGAACTAAAATTAGAAGTTCCATATATTTCCTTCAACGGAGGTAAAATAACAGATCCTAAAAGTGACAAACAAATATACAGTAGAGAATTAAAAAAAGATATAATAATTGAAATAATAAAGTATGCAGAAAGAGCAAAAATTCACTGCAATATATACACTGAAGATAAGGTTATTGTAAAAGAAAAGAATAAATGGACAGATTACTATAAAACCTTTTCAAGTAACTTTCCTATAAAAGAAGTAGGAACTCTTTCAGAGTATGATTTTAAATCAACACCTAAGCTTATTTTAATCGAAGAAAACAAAAAACTAAAAAAAGCTTTTGATGAAATCAATAAAATTAAAGAAGTCAAAGTAAATATGTTTTTTTCTAAGCCAAATTTTTTAGAATTTACGGAGGAGAAGGCAACAAAAGGAGAAGCACTAAGACATATTGCAAATCTTTATAATATTGATAGAAATCAGGTTGCTGCCCTTGGAGATAGTTTTAATGATATATCAATGCTTGAATATGCAGGCCTATCTGCTGCAGTAGAGAATGCATCAAAAGAGATAAAGAATATTGTGGATTATGTTACTACATCTAATGATGAGAATGGATTAACTAACTTTTTAAATAAATATATTTTTTCAAAATAATGAGCCTTGTAAAAAAACAAGACTCATTTTAATATTAGAGACCGAAACGACCTATTTTATCAGGTATTATCAGCTCTACATCTGTAGCAGCTATTACTTCTTCAATGGTAGTATCAGGACCTAATTCTTTAAGAACCAAACCTTTATCAGTTACTTCCATAACAGCCATTTCAGTTACAATCAAATCAACTTCTTCTTTTGCAGTTAGAGGGAGATTACATTCTTTAAGGATTTTAGGAACACCTTTTTGAGTATGAACCATTGATATTATAACCTTTCTTGCTCCAACTGTTAGATCCATTGCTCCTCCCATTCCAGGAACTAATTTTCCAGGTATCTTCCAATTTGCTAGATTTCCTCTCTGATCCACCTGAAGTGCGCCTAAAACAGTTACATCAACATGACCGCCTCTTATTATCCCAAAAGAAGTTGCTGTGTCAAAATAGCACCCGCCTTCTAACAAAGTAACCAGCTGACCGCTTGCATTTGTTAGATCTGGATCCTCTTCTTCCTTAGATGCGGCAGGGCCCAAACCTATTAATCCGTTTTCCGCTTGAAAAATTACTTCAATCCCTTCTGGAATGTAGTTTGATACAAGAGAAGGAAGTCCAATACCTAAATTAACTAAATCTCCATCTTCAAGTTCTTCAGCTACTCTTTTAGCTATAACAGCTTTAACTTCATTTTTATCTAAAGCCATTATTTTTCACCTCCTACAATATAATTAACAAATATATGAGGTGTGGCTATACAATTTGGATCAAGCTCTCCAGCCTCAACAATTTCTTCAGCTTCTACAATGACAGCATCTGCAGCTAATGCCATAATAGGGTTAAAGTTTCTAGTAGTAGCATTGTAAAAAACATTGCCTTTTTTATCTACTTTAGAACCAAAAAGAAGGGCAACGTCAGCCTTAAGAGGTTTTTCATAAATATATGTAATACCATCTACGACCTTCCTTTCTTTTCCGTTCTCAACTTCGGTTCCTACTCCGGTAGGAGTATAAAAACCTCCTAATCCAAATCCAGCACATCGAATTTGTTCAACAAGAGTACCTTGAGGAACTAATTCTACTTCAGTTTCACCATCATTCATTTGACGTATAGTTTCTTTATTAGTGCCTATGTGAGATACTATTACCTTACTAAACTGTTTTTTAACTATCATTTTACCAACTGCATAATCAGGAAAACTTGTATCGTTGCATATTAAAGTTAAATCCTTCACATCACTTTCTACTATTGCATCAATTAATTTTTTGGGAGAACCACAACCTAAAAATCCTCCAACCATTACAACCATTCCATCTTTAAGCAGATTAACAGCTTCATTCATAGATATAATTTTATTCAAATTTAACACCACCTTTAATCTCTTTCGACGAGAATAGAAGTACCCATTCCGCCGCCGATACACAATGTCGCAAGACCCTTTTTAGAATCTCTTTTTCTCATTTCATGAAGAAGTGTAACTAAAATTCTCGCTCCTGATGCGCCGATAGGATGACCTAAGGATATAGCACCACCATTGACATTTACAATTTCAGGATTTAGGCCTAAATCTTTTACTACTGAAAGTGATTGTGCAGCAAAAGCTTCATTTGCCTCAATTAAATCTAAATCTTCTATGGACCAATCCAACTTACCTAAAGCATCCTTTGTTGCAGGAACAGGGCCGTAACCCATGATTTTAGGATCCAAACCTTTTGAACCAAAACTCTTTATCACACATAAAGGTTCTACACCTAATTTATCAGCTGCTTCTTTTGACATAACAACAAGCATTGCAGCACCATCATTTATACCGGAAGAATTTCCGGCTGTTACAGTTCCATCTTTCTTAAAAGCCGGACGGAGTTTAGCCATTTTCTCGAGAGTAGTTCCATGACGAGGAAATTCATCAGTATCTATAACCAATGGATCACCTTTTCTCTGGGCAACTTCAACCGGCACAATTTCATCTTTAAATCTTCCGGATTTTTGTGCAGCTTCAGTTTTTTGCTGACTCTCAACTGCAAATTTATCCTGATCTTCTCTGGTTAGGCCCCATCTATCGGCAATGTTTTCTGCAGTTAAGCCCATATGATACTCATTAAATATATCATAGAGTCCATCGTGTACCATATAATCTACAACTTTATCGTCACCCATTCTTTTTCCCCAACGATTATTTGGGAGAAGATAAGGTGCATTGGACATACTTTCGGTACCGCCGCACAACACTATATCTCGATCGCCATTTTGTATAAACTGATATGCAATACTTACAGCTCTTAATCCAGAACCGCATACTTTATTAACTACAAAGCCTGGAACCTCTACAGGCACGCCAGCACCAATACTAATCTGACGGGCAACATTTTGTCCTAATCCTGCACCTAAAACGTTTCCAATAATTGCTTCTTCAATCATATCCGGACTGATATTTGCTTCTTTCATTGCTGACTTAGCTGCAGCAATACCTAAATCAACAGCAGATAAACCAGACAAACTACCACCATAAGAACCAATAGGAGTTCTAACAGCAGAAGCTATAACCACATCTTTTTTCATATTATAGTCCTCCTTTTTTATATTTAACTAATGAATTTGCAATTAACATGCCAATTCATAAAATATTTTTTGCTGCTGAAAGGCTCTAATATCAATATCAATAAACATCTGTTAATATGTAAGAAAAGAGGTATATGCATTTTTGCATATATTATTGATTATTATTTTGCAGCTATGCATACAAACTGATATAATAAGATAAAAGTTCAGGAGGATATATAATGAAATTTGTTGATAGCGACAAGCCAAATCTCAAACTTATTTATTTCAGCTATGTAATAACTGATGATAAGTTTAACATTAAAGAGTATGACAAGGATTTTTATCATTTTATAGATACAAAAGATGATATTTTAAATAAAAAACTGTCTGTGTTTTTTCCGAAAGCCGATTTTAATACTTTCAATGAATTTGTATCAGTAGAATCAATATATGAAGATACATTTAAAATGAAACAGGAAAATATAAATTTATATAATGAAAATCTTTATATATTCTTTTTTGCAGATAATTCCCTTACTGATGAACTTGAAAATCAAATAGATTATTTAAATAAACAGCAGTATTTGTACAATGAAATGTTTAATAAACTTGAAGAAGGTATATATATAACTGATGAAAAAGGAAAAACACTATATGTAAATGATGCTTTTGTAAATCTATCTGGCTTAGACAGAGATGATTTAATTGGGAAAACTGTCTATAATTTAAGAGACAATAATACCCTTCCAAATTCATGCTGCGCAAGAGTAATAAAAACAAAAAAATCTATCTCCACAATTAATAATTATTACAGCGGTCAAAAATGCCTTGTTTCCGGTTCGCCAATAATAGATGAAAATGGTAAATTAAAAAGAACTATAGCTGTAGTTAGAGATGTAACAGAACTTGAAATGTTAATGAAAAGCATAGCAAAAAAAGATAATTTATCTATGGCTTATTCTAAAAAAATGAAAGAAATGGGAACAAGACCTGATGAACGAGAAGCTATTATTACTAAAAACTCAAAAATAAAATCTTTATACGAAAAGGCAGATAAACTTGCTCAAGTTGACAGTAGTGTTCTTATACTTGGAGAAACTGGCGTAGGTAAAGATTTTCTAACCACATATATTCACAGTCAAAGTATAAGAAAGGACAAAGGAAAATTAATAAAGATAAACTGTGGTGCTATCCCGGAACACCTTATAGAATCAGAGCTTTTCGGATATGAAGAGGGAGCTTTTACAGGAGCACAAAAAGGTGGAAAAAAGGGATTATTTGAAGAAGCAGGAGAAGGAACAATCTTTTTAGATGAAATTGGGGATATGCCTTATACTCTACAGGTAAAACTTCTAAATGCTTTAAATGATAAGAAATTTTACAAAATTGGAGGAAACAATTCTATTGAATTTAAAGCAAGAATAATTGCAGCTACAAATACAGACCTTAAAGAACTAGTAAAAGAAAAAAAATTTAGAGCAGATCTTTACTACCGGCTTAATGTAGTAACATTATTTATACCTCCCTTACGTGAAAGGAGAGAAGATATATTACCTTTAGTTACAAATTTTTTGGAATATTACAACAATAAGCATAAAAGAAACTGTTACTTTTCTCCTGAATGTCTCGAAAGCTTTTTAATGTATAAGTGGCCGGGAAATATTAGAGAACTTAAAAACATTATAGAAAGACTTATACTGATTTCTGAAGATGCAATGATAGATGATAGTTTGTTTAGAGAGCAAATCAACCAAGAACCAATCCAAAGTGAAATTAATGAATTATTTCACAAAAGCAAGAGCAAACTTCCTCTAAAAGAACAGATGGAAATTCATGAAAAAGGCATTATAGAACAAACCTTAAAAGAGACCGAAACCTTAAAAGAAGCAGCAGACCGATTAAATGTTGATATTTCAACAATTGTAAGGAAGAAAAAGAAATACGATATTAATTAATAATTAATAGAAGACATCCTTGTCAGAACCTTAAATAATTGCTATAATGATAACGAAATGCCATTTAAAGGGAAACCTTTTAAATATATAAAAAGGAGGTCTTAAGATGACTGAAGGAAATGCAAAACAATATGTAGCAGGATTAATTGAAAGAGCAAGAAAAGCTCAGGAAATTGCAGAAGATTTTGATCAAGAAAAAGTAGATCATCTAGCTAAGGCTTTAGTTTGGAATATAATAAAGCCGGGAACAATAGAAAAGATATCTGAATTAGCTGTAGAAGAAACCCAATTAGGAAATTATGAGGGTAAATATGCAAAACTTAATACAAAACTAAAAGGCGCCTTGAGAGACATGGAAGGCGAAAAAACAATGGGTGTTATAGAAAGAGACGAAAAGAAAGGCCTAATTAAAATTGCAAAGCCTGTTGGAGTAGTAGGAGCAGTTATACCTACAACAAATCCGGAAGCAACTCCTGTTTTAAAGGCTATTATGGCTATTAAAACGAAGAATGCAATTGTTATGTCTCCTCATCCTAGAGCAAAGAAAACCAACACAATGATTATTAACATCCTTAGAGATGTATTAAAAAAATATGATGTGCCGGAAGATTTAATTATAGGAGTAGAAGAACCAACATTAGATATAACACAGGAAGTTATGAAACAGTGCGATCTTATCCTTGCTACTGGTGGAGGCGGACTAGTAAAAGCTGCTTACTCATCAGGTACTCCAGCATACGGTGTTGGACAGGGAAATGCTGTATCAGTAGTAGATGAAACTGCAGATCTTAAAGATGCTGCAAACAAAATTATGAGAAGTAAAACTTTTGACTTTGCAACAAGCTGCTCAACTGAAAATTCACTTGTAGTACAGGAAGGTATATATGACGAGCTTATAGAAAATTTAAAAGATGAAGGTGGATACCTAGTTAATGAAGATGAGAAGAAAAAACTTCAAGCTGGTATGTGGGTAGACGGACATTTAAATCCAGATATAATAGCACAACCTCTTCACAAAATTGCTGAAATTGCTGGATTAGATGTACCGGAGGACAAAACATTCTTCATGGTTGAAGAATCAAATGTAGGACCGGAATATCCTTTCTCAGGAGAAAAGTTGTCTGTAGTAGTTACTATATTTAAATATAAAGAATTTCAAGATGCAATTGATAGAGTTAATGAAATAACAAATTATCAAGGAAAAGGACACTCATGTGGAATTCACTCTACAGATGATGATAGAATTTTAAAATATGCTTTAGAAACTAAGACAAGCAGACTTATGGTTAGACAACCTCAGTGCCTAGCAAATAGTGGAGCATGGACAAACGGAATGCCTATGACTCTAAGTTTAGGTTGCGGTACTTGGGGAGGCAATATTTCAAGTGAAAATATTACTTGGAAACATCTAGTTAATACTACCTGGGTTTCATATCCAATAGAAGGATCTGAAATACCAAATGAAGAATTATTCGGTAGTATTATGGACGAATAAATTAGTTCTAAAATCTTAAAAGATTTTAAATAAAAAATTCTAATATAAGGAGAGTATAGAAATGAGCAATATCAAAGAAAAAGATTTAAAGTTTAATATGCACTCTTGGTCAGCACAGAAAGGTTTAAATCCAAAGGTTGTAACAAAAGCTGAAGGTATTTATTTCTGGGATGAAGACGGAAAAAAATATTTTGATATGTCTTCACAGTTAGTTAACATGAATATAGGTCATGGAAACAAAAAGGTAATTGAAGCTATTAAAACACAGGCAGATAAACTTCCTTTTATAGGACCTGCATTTGCACTTGATGTAAGAGCAGAAGCAGCTGAAAAAATAGTAGAGGTTGCACCTGATAACATGGCTAAAGTATTCTTTACTAATGCTGGAGCAGAAGCAAATGAAAATGCTATTAAAATGGCAAAAATGTATACAGGTAAAAACAAAATAATGTCTGGATACAGATCTTATCATGGAGCTACATACGGAGCAGCGAATTTAACTGGAGAAAACAGAAGATTTGCTAATGAGCCAGGAATACCAGGATTCATTAAATTCCGTAATCCATACTTATATAGAGGACCTATAACTTTTAAAACTGAAGAAGAAGCTACAAAATACTATTTAGATCTTTTAAGAGAACAAATAGAATTTGAAGGACCTGAACATATTGCAGCTATATTCCAAGAAACTGTAGTTGGAAGTAATGGAGTACTTATTCCACCAAAAGGATGGATGAAAGGTGTAAGAGAAATCTGTGACGAGTATGATATATTAATGGTTTGCGACGAAGTTATGGCAGCATGGGGAAGAACTGGTGAATGGTTTGCAATAGATAATTGGGATGTTGAACCTGACCTAATTACTTTCGCTAAAGGTGTTACTTGTGGATACGTTCCACTAGGTGGAGTTTTAATAAGTGAAAAAATTGCTAAACACTTCGAAGAAAACAAACTATGGTGTGGACTTACATACAATGGACACCCTATGGGATGTGCAGCAGCAATTGCAGCTATAGACGTATATAAAGAAGAAAACCTACTTCAAAAATCAAAAGATATGGGTAAGGTTCTTGGAGAAATCCTTGAAGAACTTAAAGAAAAACATCCTTCAGTAGGAGATGTAAGATATATAGGACTATGGTCTGCTGTAGAACTTGTAAAAGATAAAGAAACAAAAGAACCACTTGTAGGATATGCAAGAGATCCTGAAGGTATAATGAATACTATCAAAGGTAAATTGTTAGAAGGTGGTTTCTTTACTTATTCTCATGACAATATGGTAATAGTAGCACCTCCATTAACAATTAAAGAAGATGAGTTAAGAGAAGCTATGGATATTATGGATGAAGTTCTTGACTACGTAGATAGCATAATATAAAAATTAAATAAAAAATTGATGAAGCTGTATATCTCAAAGATATACAGCTTCTTTTAGAATAAATAAAAAATAAAGAGGGATATATATGAGAAAATATGATGCAGTAATATTTGATTTAGGACTAACTTTAATATATTCACCAAGAATTAAGCCTATAAAAAAAATATTCAAAAAATTAGGAGAAGATGTAGAAGAAATAGATATACAAAAAGCTCTTGCTTTTGCAGACAATCACTTCATGAAAAATTACCCCGGTGTTCTTGGAAAAGAACCTAAAAAATTTTATAAACAGTACTTAGACGTAGTATACGGGTATTTACATTTAGATCTACCGGTACATGAATTTTACGACCTACTATTCAAACTACACCCACCAAGAAAAGAATGGATACTTTATGATGAAGCTTTAGAGGTTTTAAAAAAATTGAAAGATTTAGACATAAAACTAGGGATTATATCTAACTGGGATCTAACAGCAAGAGATATACTAAAAAAGAACCAAATAGTCGACTATTTCGATGATATAATAATATCTTCAGAAGAAGGAGTAGAAAAGCCGAATCCTTCATTATTTATCAAAAGTTTAAAAAATTTAAATGTGGAATCAGATAAAGCTCTGTACATAGGAGATAATTTTTACGATGATGTAGTGGGAGCAAATTCAGTAGGTATTAAGACACTGATAATTAATAGAAATCCTAAGCACCCTAAATTTGGAGAAGGAGACTATGAAATAATTAGCTCTTTATATGAAATCTTTAAATACTTATAAAATAAAATAAATCATAAAAAAACATATAAAATAATAAATATAGTGTATATATAAACTATAGGATTTGTTTTTTAAAACAAATTAAATTAAATAAACAATTCTCATATTTAAGAAAAAACCCAGGTTAAATTAGACTTGTCAAGATATATAAATACTGCTATAATATAACCGTAACACCATAATACGGGAATATGTGCCGCATAACGGAAAGGGACTGTGAAAACCTTATCAAATAAATATAATAAATAACAATACTAATATTGGAGGTATATTAATATGAAAATAGCAATAATTGGCTCTGGAGCTATGGGTAGCTTATATGGTGGATACCTATCTAAAGCTAAAAATGAAGTGTATTTAGTAGATATATGGAAAGAACATATAGAAAAAATTAACAATGAAGGACTAAAAATACTTGA
The DNA here is from genome assembly GCA_964574015.1 of uncultured Clostridia bacterium. Lineage (GTDB taxonomy): Bacteria > Bacillota > Clostridia > Tissierellales > Dethiosulfatibacteraceae > UBA8670. Next base: position 16,099 of record CAZNLP010000009.1, read on the forward strand.
AAAAGACGATGTTTTAACTGTCAATCCAAAAGGAGTAGTAGATTCTAAAGAAGTAGGAAAGGTAGATTTGGCTATTGTTTTTGTAAAGTCTATTGCTACAAAAAAAGCACTTGAAAGTAACTCATCAATTTTTGATGATAATACTATGGTATTATCCCTTCAAAATGGATACGGTAATGTAGAAGATATAGAAAAATTTGTTAAATCAGAAAATATTATAGCAGGTACAACTTCTCACGGAGCAACCCTTTTAGGACCTGGAAAAATTAAGCATGCAGGTAAAGGTAAAACCATTATAGGAAAAGCTAAAGGAGAAAACGACAGTAGATTATCTGAGATAAAAGCAGCTCTTGAAAATGCAGGATTTGAAACAGATCTATCCGATAATGTAATGGAGATAATTTGGTCTAAACTTCTAGTTAATATAGGAATAAATGCTCTAACAGCAGTACTTGAAATTGAAAACGGAAGACTTACAGAATGGGAAGAAAGCGAAGAATTAGTAGCTTTAGCAGTAAGAGAAGCAGTTAAAGTAGCAAACAACTCCGGCCTTCAATTTAATGATGAAGAAGTAATAGAACATGTCCTTGAAGTTGCAAAGGCAACAGCAGAAAATAAATCATCTATGTTTCAAGACATTTTAAACAAAAGAAAAACGGAAATAGAGAAGATAAATGGTGCAGTTGTAAAAATTGGAAAAGATAATGGAGTAGAAACACCAGTAAATGAAACTTTAACGAATCTAGTCAAAATTAAAGAAAAACTTTAATACTATAATAATATAAGGAGGTGAAGATACAAACTGGTTTTTCTTTATTTATATACATAATAAAATTCTTATAATAAAAATATAGGAGGTATAAAAATGTCCAATAATAATGAAAAGAAAGAATTCATTGAAGATCCAAGATACAAACAATGCAACAGAGAAGTTAAATATGCTGCTATACTAGGTATAGTAAACATGGTATGGTGGTTCGGTTGGGGATATGGACTAGGATCGCAACCGGTAGAAGAATATACATACATCATGGGATTACCAACATGGTTCTTTATGAGCAGTGTTGTAGGAGCAGTACTATTCACAGTAGCTACATTTTTTATGATAGACAAACTATTTAAGCATATGCCCCTTGATGATATGACAGAAGAAGAAGCAAAAAAATATCTAGAGGAGGTAGAAAATAATGCTTAATACATCGGTTTTAGTAGCATTAATCATATATTTTATAGGTGTATTTGTTGTTGGCTTCTACGCTATGAAATTTGTTAGCAAAGCTAGAAAAACAGAAGAAGCAGCAAAGAGTGAAGAAGGATTTTTAGGAGAGTTCCTAACAAGTGGTAGAGATTTAGGTGGATTTGTACTTGCAATGACAATGGTAGCTACATATTTGAGTGCAGGTAGTTTCATCGGAGGTCCAGGAGCAGCTTATACATTTGGACTAGGTTGGGTTTTCCTAGCGATGACTCAGATGCCTACAGGATACTTTACTCTATCCGTTCTAGGTAAGAAATTTGCAATAGTTGCAAGAAAAATAAAAGCAGTTACAATTAACGACTTTATAAGAAGAAGATACGAAAGTAAGCCTCTTGTAATTATTACTTCTATATCAATAATCGTATTCTTTATAGCAGCTATGGGAGCACAGTGGATAGGAGCAGCAAGATTACTACAAGGGTCTATAGGACTACCTTATGAAACAGCATTAGCAATTTTTGCAATAACAGTAATTATTTATACTACTATAGGTGGATTTAGAGCTGTTACACTTACTGATACTCTACAGGGTGTTATAATGACATTAGGTACAATATTATTATTCTTTGTAGGTCTAAAAGCTGGTGGAGGATTAACTAACATTATTCAAGATATGAAAGCAATGGATCCTAGAATGATAACTCCATTTGGAGGAGACCCAGGATTTATGACAATGGCATGGGTTGCATCTTTCTGGATACTTGTTGGTTTTGCGATAGTAGGACTTCCAAGTGTAGCGGTAAGAGCGATGTCTTACAAAGATACAAAAAGTTTACATAGAGGAATAAAATACGGAACTATAGTATCTATGATTCTATTAATACTTATGCACGGAGTAGGTGCTTTTGGTAGCTTAATAGTTCCTGACATAGCATCTGGAGACCTTGTTATTCCAACATTAACAGTTGAATTATTCCCTGGTTGGGTAGCAGGATTAATACTTGCAGGACCTTTAGCGGCAGTTATGTCAACAGTTGACTCTCAACTTCTAATCGTTGTTGGAGCAATAGTTAACGACTTATATGCTAACTATATTAATCCAGAAGCGAAAAAAGATTCTAAGAAGATGTCAAGAGTTAGTTTTTTAGCAACTATAGCAGTAGGAGTTGTAATATTCATAGTTGCTTACAACCCACCAGACTTAATGGTATGGTTGAACTTATATGCAAATGCTGGTCTTATATCAACATTCTTATGGCCTATAATCTTAGGTTTATACTGGAAAAAAGCAAACAAAGAAGGTGCTTTTGCTTCCATGATAGTTGGAATCGGTACTTATGTAGCATTTAGTTACGTATGGCCTAGACCACTTGGAATGCATACAATAGCACTTCCATTGTTTTTAGCATTAGTAGCGTTTGTAGTTGTATCTAACGTAACAAAAGATCCTTCAGATGAAATAATAGAAGCATTCTGGGGAGTTTAATAATAAACTGACTGTAGGAGGCAATTTATATGAAAAATTATGAAGAAATAAAAAGACGCATCTCTGAAGCCGTTGAAGGTTTAGAAGATGAACTTATTGAATTTTCTAAAGAAATTATAAACATACCAACTGAAAATCCCCCTGGAAATTATTACGAAGAATGTGCAAAAGCAATCGGAAATATGATGGAAAAAATTGGGTGTGAAGTTGAGTATGTAAGAGTACCAGATGAAATGCTTCCTAAGTTGGCACCGAAAGGTGAAGGAAAACCGAGAGTAAATGTAATCGGTAAATATAAGGGAGAATTAGATAGACCTAATATACATTTTTCAGGTCACTATGATGTTGTTCCAGCCGGTACCGGCTGGAGCATGGACCCTTATGATGCAGTAGTAAAAGAAGGAAAGCTGTATGGAAGAGGTTCTTCAGATCAAAAATCCGGAATTATATCACAAATATTTTCCATATATGCTTTAAAAAAAGCAGGAATTAATTTAAAAGGCACCATAATATCCAGTGCTACTCCTGATGAAGAAACTGGAGGAGAAGCTGGCATGGGATATTTAGTAAATCAGGGATATTTAGACAGCAGTAATACAGACTACTGTGTTATTACAGAGTGTTTAGATGTAGATAAAGTCTGTATTGGTCATAGAGGAACTTACTGGTTTGAAATAACAACTAAGGGAGTACAGAGTCACGGTAGTATGCCGAGTGAAGGCGATAATGCTATAGATAACATGAGGATGATATTAGATAAAATCGACGAAAAAATAAGACCTCAGTTGGAAGTAGTATCAAAATATCCAATTCAACCGGAGCAGTGTAGAAAAACAACCTTATCAACAACAACTATTCAAGCAGGTAGTAAAGTTAACACTATACCAAATGAATGCACAGTATCTTTTGACTGGAGACTTATTCCGGAACAAAGTGTAGACTGGGCAAAAGAACAAATAAAATTAGTATGCGAGGAAGTTAAATCCGAAAATCCAGGATTTGAATATAATATAAATACAATTTTAGCAGTTGATCCAACTATAGTGCCGGATGATACAGATGTGGTAAATGCATTTCTAGAGTCTGGGAAAAACATTTTAGACAAAGAAATGGAATTTTCTTTAAGTCCGGGAAATGATGATCAAAAATATGTTGTAAATCAGGGCAATATGGACCAGTGTATTGTATACGGACCGGGACCACTTCGTATGGCCCATAAAGTAGACGAATATGTTGAAGTAGAGGATTTAAAAAATTCAGCTAAAATTATGGCTTTATCCAGTATAAAGCTACTTGGAATCAAAGAATAAACAATGAATAGGTTAGCAATAAAACTAAAATAAATTAAGGAGTGATCTTATGTCAAAGAAGAAAATGTCAGTATTAGATTTTCAAAAGTACAAAGATGAAGGAAAAATGTTTACTTACGTAACAGCTTACGATTATACAACAGCATCTATAGTTGATGAAAGTGATGTAGAAGTTATCTTAGTAGGAGATTCATTAGGAATGGTAATGCTTGGATATGACGGAACTACATCAGTAACCGTAGACGAAATGGTTCACCATATTAAACCAGTTGTAAAAGGAGCACCAAACACATTTATAGTTGGAGATATGCCATTTGGCTCATATAACGTAAGCGTTGAGCAAGCAATTCAAACAGCAAACAGAATATACAAAGAAACAGGTTGTGATTGTGTAAAACTTGAAGGTGGAGTAGAAGTTGCAGACCAAATAGCAGGAATAGTAAAAGCAGGAATACCGGTTATGGGACATATAGGACTTACACCTCAAACAGCAGGAATGCTCGGAGGATTTAAAGTACAAGGAGGAACACCGGAGTCAGCACAGCAGCTAATAGAAGATGCTAAAAAACTTGAAGAAGCAGGAGTATTCTCAATGGTAGTAGAATGTGTACCTAAGGGAGTAGCTAAAAAGTTAAGAGAAGAAGTAAATGTTCCAATATTAGGAATAGGTGCTGGACCATATGTAGACTGTCAGGTACTTGTAACTCAAGACTTGCTTGGAATGTACGGGGACTTTAAACCTAAATTTGTTAAACTTTTTGCAAATATTAGAAAAGAAATGGTAGATGGATTAAACCAATTCCATAAAGAAAGTGTAGATGGAACCTTCCCTACAGATGAATATAGTTTTAATGCTAAAGTTGAAGGATACGAATTAGATAAACTTTACTAAAAAAATATACAGGAAGCTGATAAAATAGCTTCCTGTTTTTTTGTTTTTTTAAGCTTGTAAAGAAAAAAGTAATTTGCTATAATTACTTTATAATTTTACAAAAAATAACCCACAATATGGAAAACCGTCCCATTATTTTAAAATATTGAGGTTAATTAAAGTCATTGGGAAAACGTTTCGATAAATTTTTAACGAAATATTTTAATGATACAGGTTATATCTAGTTTAATTAATTAACTTAGATATAACTTTACTTAAACATAGGATGGTAATATAATATTTATAAGTTTACCTTATAATTTATTAATTTATAAATATATTCAACATAGTATTTTGTCTGGAGGTGAACAGGAGATATAATTGCTTACATAAGAAATAATATAAGGAGAGATTAATCAATGAAATACGTATTAAGAAGAGGGATAACTCTCGTAGTAACTCTATTATTAGTATCTATGATTACTTTTCTAATATTTCAAATAATGCCTGGAGATCCTGCATTGACAATATTAGGACTAGATGCTGAACAGCAGCAAATAGATGCTCTAAGAAAAGAATTTAATTTAGACAAAAGCATTACTGAAAGGTATGCCCTTTGGTTTTCGGATTTCATAAGAGGAGATCTAGGACAGTCTATACGATTTAACGCTCCTGTGGATGACTTAATTCGGAGTAGATTACCCGTTACATTTTCACTTACTATAATGGCATTTATTTTAATTATTATTTTTTCAATTCCTCTTGGAATTATAGCCGCTCGAGCACACGGCAAAGGAATAGATTATTTTGTAAAAATAACCACTCAGTTGGGAATGGCAATACCATCATTTTGGCTTGGTATCTTATTAATGATGTTATTTGGTATGGTTTTTAAACTTTTTACTACTATTGGTTATGTGCCCTGGAGTGAAAATCCAGCTGAAGCATTCAAATCATTACTTTTACCTGCAGTAGCAATAGCAATACCACAGATTGCTATAGTTGTAAGATATCTGAGATCATCGTTAATAGAACAGCTTGATCTGGATTACGTTAGAACTGCACACAGTAAGGGATTAGCAGAAAATGTAATTATATACAAGCATGTACTTAGAAATTCGTTGATACCCGTTATTACTGTAATGGGTATGATAATAGCAAAAATACTAATTGGAAGTATTGTATTAGAGCAGGTTTATTCTCTTCCTGGATTAGGAAGACTTCTTGTAGCCTCAATTAGTTATAGAGACTTTCCACTAATCCAAGGAATGATTATGAGAATTGCAACTACTGTTATAGTTGTAAACTTTATAGTAGATGTTTTATATAGAGTATTAGACCCTAGAATTAGACTAGGTTAATTAATATACCAAAAGGCAGGTGTCTAAATGAGTGAAATGAAAAATGTAAATTTAAAAAATGCTGAATCAAAAGGATTTAAATTAAGGAAAGCATTAAAGAAAAATAAAAGTTTGTTAATAGGAAGTATTATAGTAATAATACTGTTAACGATTATGATAGTTAGTTTTTTCTATACCCCTTTCGATCCCAATGGTATGAATATAGTAGATAGATTCAAAAGTCCAGATTCAACCTATATATTTGGGACTGACAATTTTGGAAGAGATATTTTAAGTAGAATAATGGAAGGAGCAAAAACTGCTTTTTTTGTTGGTAGTGTATCAGTTGGAATAGCCTTAGTAATAGGTGGAGTCATAGGAGCTGTAGCTGGATATTTTGGAGGATGGATTGATGAACTTTTCATGAGACTTATCGATGCCCTGATGGCTTTCCCCGGAATATTGATAGCTATAATGTTTATTGCAGTATTTGGAGCTGGTATGGTTAATACAACTATCGCACTAGGAATTATGGGTATACCTACTTTTGCAAGGGTATCTAGAAGTGGTTTTATACAGTATAGGGAATTTGAATTTGTAAAAGCTGCAAAATCAATTGGAGCTAATCCAGTTAGAATTATAGCAATTCATATATTACCCAATGTAATTTCTGTTTTAATTATCACATCATCTATAGCTTTTGCAAGTGCGATATTATCAGAATCAGCATTAAGCTATTTAGGATTAGGAGTTCAACCTCCAGATGCAAGCTGGGGTAGAATGCTTAATGAAGCTCAAAGTTACTTATCAAAAGCACCTTGGTATGCAATAGCTCCTGGATTTATGATTACCCTAACAGTACTTGGGTTTAATTTACTAGGGGATGGAATTCAAGATGCCCTTGATCCAAGGAAGTAGGAGGGAGAATATATGGAGAAGGAAAAATTTTTAGAATTAAATGATCTTTATTTAGAATTCAAGGTAGATAAAGGATCGCTGAAAGCTTTAGAAGGGATATCATTCTACATGAAAAAAGGAGAAATACTGGGATTGGTAGGTGAATCCGGTTGCGGGAAAAGCATTACCGCCCTTTCAATAGTAGGTCTTTTACCAAATACAGCAAAAATATCGAAAGGAGAAATTTGGTTTAAAGGAGAAACTCTTCAAAATATGAAAGAAGAGAATCTAAGAAAAATTAGAGGAAAAGAAATATCAATGATATTTCAAGAACCTATGACATCTTTAAACCCGGTTTTAAATATAGGAGAGCAGGTTATGGAACATGCAATGCTCCACTTAGATATAAGTAGAAGTGAAGCAAGAAAACTAGCGATAGAAATGCTAAAATCAGTAGGATTATCAAGAGCAGAAGAATTACTAAAAGAATATCCTCATCAATTATCAGGGGGAATGAAGCAGAGAGTTATGATAGCACTTGCTCTAATATGTCGTCCGGAATTAATAATTGCAGATGAGCCAACAACAGCTCTTGATGTAACAATACAGGCTCAAATATTAGATTTACTAAAAAAGATAAATAAAGAATTTGAAACATCAATTCTATTTATTTCTCACGATTTAGGAGTTATCAATGAATTATGCGATAGAGTTTTAGTAATGTATGCTGGAGAAATTGTTGAATCCGCTAAAGTAAAGGATTTATTTATTAATCCTATACATCCTTACACAATAGGACTTATGGACTCTATTCCAGCACCAGAAAAAAAAGGAAAAGAGCTTTATTTTATACCGGGTAGAATACCTGGTCTCGAAGAAAGAAAGGGAGATAGCTGTAGGTTTTCTCCAAGATGCCCTAAGGCTCAGGATATATGTTTTAAAGAGCATCCAAAGGTTTACGACGTAACCGGAGAACATAAAGCAATGTGTATTTTAGCAGAGAAAGAGGAGAGTTAATGTATGGAAAATATTAAAAATCTATTAGAAGTAAAAAATCTGAAAAAATATTTTCCGGCGAAAAGAAAAAAAATAAGAGAAAAGAAAAGATATGTAAAAGCAGTAGATGGAATATCTTTTACTATAAAAGAAGGTGAAACATTAGGATTGGTTGGTGAAAGCGGTTGCGGAAAATCTACGGCAGGACAGGCATTAATCAGACTTATTGAACCAACAAGTGGAGAAATAATATTTAATGATAAAAACATAACCTATGGGAAAAAAATATTGAAAGATCTAGTTAGAAAAGAAATGCAGATTATCTTTCAGGATCCCTATTCAACACTTAATCCAAGAAAAAAAATAGGATGGACTCTTAGAGAACCTTTAGTAATAAATAAGGTAGGAACTTTAAAAGAACAGAATAAAAAAATTGATGAAATGCTTGACGTTGTAGGATTTGACTCAACCTACAGAAAAAGATATCCTCATGAGTTAAGCGGAGGTCAGAGACAGAGAATAGGAATAGCAAGAGCTTTAATGCTAAATCCTCAATTTATAGTTGCCGATGAGCCCGTATCAGCATTAGATGTTTCAGTTCAATCTCAGGTTTTAAATCTAATGAAAGATTTACAAACTAAGTTTGACTTAACCTACTTATTCATCTCCCATGATTTAAATGTGGTAGAATATTTGAGTGATAGAGTAGCAGTAATGTATTTAGGTAAAATTATTGAAATTTCTGATGTAGATGAAATATATAGAAAACCTCTACATCCCTATACACAATCTCTTCTTTCATCCATACCATCAACAAAAGTGGATAATGAAAAAGAAAGAATAATATTAGAAGGAGATGTACCTAGTCCCTTAAACCCTCCTTCAGGATGTTCTTTTCATCCGAGATGTCCTCAAGCAATGGATATATGCAGCAAGAAGGAACCAATATATAGGGAAATATCCAAAGATCATAAGGTAAGCTGTCATTTATATAAATAAAAGGAAGGTAATTGTTTTGAAAATTGGAATTTTATCAGATTTACACATAGATCAAAATACGTATGAAGGAAAAACAGTGCTAGAAGGACTAATAAGTGCTGTTAAATCTCACAAAGTCGATTTGATGATGATTGCTGGAGATATTTCAAATGACTATGAATTATCATTAAATGCTATAAAGAGAATAGAAGATGAAACCGGAGTTGATTGTATATTCACTCCAGGAAACCACGATATATGGAATGAATCTCATAAGGAAAAAAATTCATGGGATATATATGACGAATATAAAAATCACCCGGGGAATATAGTCAATGGACCTATAAAGTTGAAAAAAGACTGGGTGGTAATAGGAGATATGGGATGGTATGACTATTCCTTTGGAAGTGATGAATTTTCGAAGGAAGAATTTGATAAAATGCATATCGATGATAGAACATGGCAGGATAAAATTAAAGCAATATGGGACAAAGATACTTTAAAAATGCACAGATATTTTTATGAAAAAATTAAAAATAAAATTGAAGCAAATACTGAAAAAAATGTAATATTAATGACTCATGTAGTAACGCATAAAGATTTTACTGTACAAAATCCAAATAGAATGTGGAAGTATTTAAATGCATTTTTGGGAAGTAGTGCATACGGGAAATTGGTTTTAGAAAAAAATATTAACTACTCAATTTTTGGTCATGTACACTACAGAATGGAAAAAACTATAAATAATTCAAAATTTATATGCAACTGTTTAGGTACAATAGATGAATGGCAGGGACGGAAAAATCCTATCGAAGAAGTAATAAATACATTTAAAGTAATAAATATATAAAAAAGCAATGAAAGGACAATAAAATTGAAAATAACTACAATTGGATGGTGGGGAGCTTATCCAGGGAAAAACGAAGCAGCGTCAGGGTACCTCCTACAAACAGATAATAAAAACATACTAATAGACTGTGGTTCAGGTGTTTTATCTAAGCTGCAGAACTACATAGATATTGAAGACTTAGATGAGGTAGTACTATCACATTATCATGCTGATCATATAAGCGACGTATACTGTTTGCAATATGCTGTGAAAGTTCTTATAGATATTGAAAAAAGAGAAAATCCTCTTGATATATACGGACATGAAGAAGATGATAAATTTAGTTCATTGACCTATGAAGAATATACTACTGGTAAACCTTATGACGAAGAAACTGAACTGGAATTTGATAATTTAAAAATTACCTTTAAAAAAACAATACACAAAGACACATGTTATTCTATAAAGGTGGAAGAAAATGGTAAAACTTTTGTATTTTCAGCTGATACCGGATGGAATGATGAACTAATAGAATTTGCAAAAGACAGCGATTTATTTATCTGTGAAACAAGTTTATATAACAAATTTTACGGAAGAGTAGAAGGACATCTAACAGCAGGAGAAGTAGGAAAGATTGCGGAAGAAGGAAGAGTTAAACGGTTAGTTCTTTCCCATTTACCTCACTATGGAAATCATAAAGATTTAGTAGATGAGGTTAAGGAAAATTATAGTGGAAAAGTAGAATTAGCAGAGACCGGAAAATACTGGGAATTATAAACATAAGATACATGAACTTAAGAGGAGAGGATAATATGAATAAATCGCATATATGGTTTGACTTAGGATATACCTTGGTATATTTAGATAGAGAAAAAAAACTTCAACAAATATTAAAAGAAGAAGGCTACGAATTTAATAAAAAAGAGATATCAAGAGCTTTTCATTTGGCTGATAAACATTTCATGAAAGAGTTTCCTGGGATTCTTGGAGGAAATCCAGAGAATTTCCTACCCTGGTATATGAGTGTACTAACACATTTTTTAGGATTAAGAATAAACACCGTAAATATTGCCAAAAAATTTCATGAAAAACAATATAATTTAAAACCTGAAGAACAGTGGATAGCCTATCCGGGAATACATGAAAAGCTTGAAAAATTAAAAGATAACTCTTTAACTTTAGGAATTATATCCAATTGGAATCACACTGCTAGGAGAGTTATAAAGCATAATAACTTTACTAAATACTTTGATAATATTATAATATCATCAGAGGTTGATTATGAGAAACCTGATCCAAGAATATTTAATATAGCATTTGAAAAAGCAGGAGTTGAACCGGAACAATGTATATATATTGGTGATAACTACTATGACGACTGTATTGGTAGTATTAGAGTAGGAATGGATTGTTTGATAATTAATCCATACGATAAGTTGGGAATGGAAGAAGTCAAAGATTGCGATATAATTACAGATATTTCTGAAATCTTTGAATATATACCGGAAGATAACAAAAATTAAAAATTTCTTTTGGTAAATATAATATATTTACAACGTCTCCAAGGTTACAAAATAAAAATTCAAACAAAATATGGGAGGAGGAATAGTTTAGGTATAGAATATAACTAAAAAGTATTTTGATAGATTTATAAACTAAAAGGAGTGAAATAGGATGAGAAAGAGAAGAAATAAAAAAACAGTTGTTATTTTAAGTATTTTATTATCATTAATGTTGGTATTAACAGCTTGTGGAGGCGGTAATGATACACCACCAGCTGAAGAACCGGAAGAACCAGCTGAAGAACCGGCTGAAGAACCTTCTGAAGAACCAGAAGAAGAGCCTGAAGAAGAAAGCACCGGTCCCGTTTATGGTGGTGAGGTAAATGTATATTCACCTCAGGATCCTGACTTTTTAGATCCTCATAAATACGTAGCTTCAGGAACAGAAGAAATAATGTTAAACGTAGTAGAAGGTTTAGTAAAGGCAACTCCAGACGGAGATGTAATACCGGCTGTTGCTGAAGATTATGAGATTTCAGAAGATGGTCTTACATATACATTTGATTTAAGAGATGGAATTAAATTCCACAACGGTGAAGAAGTTACTGTAGAAGATGTTAAATACTCTATTGAAAGAATGGCTGGCATAGGTGCTGAAGAACCACTTAAGGTTGACTTTGCTGTTGTTGAAAAAGTTGAAACTCCAGATGAAGACACTGTAGTTATAACTCTTAAAAATAGAGATGCAGCTTTTTTAACATATTTATACAATGCTATAATTCCTGAGAGTAATGATGAAAATCACAACGACAATCCAATAGGAACTGGTCCTTTTAAATTTGTTGAATATCTTCCTGAACAAAGAGTAGTGCTTGAGAAATTTGAAGATTATTGGAATGAAGAAACTCCTTATTTAGATAAGGTAACTTTCTCAATAATGCCTGATAGAGAAGCGGCGGTACTTGCATTTAGATCAGGACAGCTAGATATATATCCACGTATTGATCACATACATATAGAAGAACTATCTGAAGAATTTAGATTCCCAACTGGATTAGAAAATATGGTTCAACTAATGGGTATGAATCACGAAAGAGAACCTTTTAACGACTTAAAAGTAAGACAGGCAATTAACTATGCTGTGGATGTTGATGAGATTATAGAAGCAGTTGCATACGGTTATGGAGTTAAATTAGGTTCAAACTTCAGTCCAGCTATGGAAGTATACTATGAAGAAGGATTAGAAGATGTATATAACCAAGATATAGAAAAAGCGAAAGACCTTCTTGCAGAAGCAGGATATCCTGATGGTTTCTCAACTACGGTATCTGTGCCTTCAAACTATGCTTTTCATGTTGATACAGCTCAGGTAATTGTGAGTCAACTTGCAGAAGCTGGTATAGATGTAGAAATAGAATTAGTCGAGTGGGGAGTGTGGCTAGAGAGAATATATGCTGGAAGAGACTATGATATGACAATTATAGCTTTCACAGGAAAACTTGACCCTCACAAAGTTCTATACAGATATCAAACAGATTATCAAAGAAACTTTTTCAACTATAGCAACGAAAATTACGATCAAATCATAGACGATGCAATAGTTGAAACCAATCAAGATACGAGAATAGAACTTTATAAAGAAGCACAGAGGATTTTAAACGAAGATGCTGTTGCTGTATATATAATGGACCGTGAGTTTAATATTGGAATGCCTAAAAACATACAAGGTGAAAGAATTTATCCAATATACTTTATAGATATGGAATACATGCACTTTGTAGAATAACACAAAACTTTGAGATTATAGATAAATATATCTTTATTTTTAAAAAATATTGTGCTATAATTAGATAAAGTTAAAAGCACTTTTATAATCTCCTTTTTCGACCTTCACTAGAAATAGTGGAGGTTTTTCTTGACCTAACAGCAATCTTCGATTGCGTCGTAGGTCACATATCGCGCAGTCTAAATCTTTTGATTTA
>CAZNLP010000010.1:0-27368 GCA_964574015.1 uncultured Clostridia bacterium
GTTTTATATTTAACCTTACTTAATTTTGTAACCCCATCAACAAGATTCGCTATCTCTTCTCCAAACTCATTTTTCAGTTCATCATATTCTACAATAGTGTCTTCGAGAACATCATGAAGTAACCCTGCAGAAATAGTAGCTTCATCCATACTTAAATTAGCCAGTATTAATGCAACATTATAAGGGTGGTTAAAAAATTCTTCTCCTGAGAATCTTTTAGGATTATCTTCATGGGATTTTTTAGATAGGTCAAATGCTTTTTTAATTAAGTCAAAATCCGCATTTTTGTTGTAACTTTCAATTTTTTCTTTTAGTTTATCAAACATCTTATCACCTGTTGTGTAAATTTAATATGCTGAAGTTGAAATTAGTACTTTACTATGGAATCTACATTGTATTTTTTTATTTTTTCTCTACCTTTTAACTCGGTTAATTCTATAAAGAATCCTAATCCTACTACTTCTCCTCCGAGCATTTCTACTAGTTTAGCCGTAGCGCTGATAGTTCCACCAGTAGCAAGTAAGTCGTCTACTATTAATACTTTCTGACCTTTTTTTATTGAATCTTTATGTATTTCTAATGTATCCTGGCCGTATTCTAAATCGTAACTGTATTTAACAGTTTCTGCAGGTAGTTTTCCCGGCTTTCTTACAGGTACAAATCCGGCATTTAATTTATAAGCTATAGGAGTTCCAAATATGAAACCTCTCGATTCTGGTCCTACTACTATATCAATATCTAAATCTTTAAAAAAATCACTCATTAAATCTATAGATTCTTTTAAAAGTATCGGATCTTTTAATATTGTAGTTATATCTTTAAAACTAATACCTACTTCCGGAAAGTTTTCTACAACTCTAATTTTTGATTTTAAATCCATATTGTCCTCCTAAATTTTTCTTATGAAAATATTATTGTTTGAAATTCTATACTTTATTAGCTTGTTTGATTGTTCTTTTGATAATGTAAAAAGTATTTTTTCAGGATTCATATTTAAATTTTTCTTGTTTAAATGCTTAACTATTTTAAATATATTCGTTTTTCCTATTTTACTTTTGCTGTTTAGTATTAGCTGTTTTATTTCGTTGTATTCATTTTCTTTTGGTATCCAATTATTAACAGCATGAATTATAATCTTATTATTTATTTTAGTAGATTGACCTTCTGTGTAATTTTTTAAATCTTTTATTTCTTTTTTTGTGATGTCAATCCTATTGTTTTCAAGGCTAATTGTATTTTTTATATTAATTTTATTTGTTTCTATATTAGTTAATAAATTTATAAATATAATTTTCTCTTCATAGTAAAGATAGTCTTTAATGTATTTTATAATAAATTGAGGATTTACAATACCTCTAAATCGATTAATATCAGCTGAACATACAGTGTCTTTGTAGTACATTAAAGTTTGCAGATCTTCTTTTTTATAATCAAAATATAGTAGTTCGATTTCCTTACCATCTTTTATAGTATTTATTTTTACATGTCTTTTATCTCTACCAATTTTCTTTACACTTTTAATCTTAAAATCTTTATATCTTAATTTTGGTCTAGAATTTCCATAACCAAATGGTTCCAGTATTTTTAGTTCTTCAAAAGAATCAATGTTAATATTTTCCGATTCGATTTCTGCATCTATTTCTACTATCTTTCTTAAATCTACTGTAGTATATTTTTCTCCAAAAGATTCTGTTATTTCTTTTTTGAAAATATCAAAATTTTCATACTTCATACTTAATCCTACAGCTTGAGAGTGACCTCCAAATTTATCGAAGTATTTTTTATACTCTTTAAGTTCTTCATATAAATTTATACCTTCTATGCTTCTTCCTGATGCTTTTAATCCTTCATGATTGTTTGTAAATACTATGGAAGGTTTATTTAGCTTTTCAGTTATTTTCGAACTTACTATGCCTATTACCCCTTCGTGCCAGTTTTCTCCTTTTACAACAAGTATTTTATCCTCTTCACAATACTTTTTAATATATTCACCAGCATATTTTAGGATGTCTTTTTCTACATCTTTTCTGCTTTCATTAAAATCTTTAAGTTGAGATGCCAGCATATTTGCTTTTTTTTCGTCCTTTGTAATCATCAGTTCAACTGCATTGTTTGCATGATCCATTCTTCCCGAGGAATTTATCATCGGAGCGATCTTAAAACTTATATCCCCGGAATCTATAGTTAATTTATTTAGAGATTTTATTATAGAATTAATTCCGGTTATAGGCTGAGAATTTATTAATTTTAAGCCTTTTCTTACAATGATTCTATTTTCTCCTCTTAATTTAACTATGTCTGCAATAGTACCAATAGCTGATAACTGAATATACTGATTAATTTTATCCTTGCTGTAGTATTTGCTAATCATATATTCTATAAATTTAAATGTCAATCCCGAGCCGCAGAGATTAGCAAAATAACTATTTTCATCGAAAATCTTAGGGTTTATTATATAATCTGCTTTTGGTAGTTCTTTATCCTTATTATGGTGATCTATTACTATTACGTCTACTCCATTTTCTTTTACATATGCTATCTCATCATTGTTAGTAATTCCACAGTCAACTGTAATTAAGAGTTTAGTACCTTGATTAATTATTTTCTTAAGTATTTTTTTGTTTAATCCGTAACCTTCTTCTTCTCTATGAGGTATAAAGTACTTATTATTAGGATTTTTATCTCTTAAAAAACGAAGGAGCTGAGCGGTAGAGGTAACACCGTCAGCATCATAATCTCCGTAGATTGCAATCATATTTTTTGAATCTATGTATTCTTTAAATAATTCTGCTGCACCCTTAATATTTAATATATTTTTCGGATTGCTTTTTATTGTAAATTCCGGACTTAAATAATCCTCAATTTCTTCTGTGTTTTCAAATTCTTTATTTAGGAGTAGTTCTGAGGTTAATTTTGTGATATTAAATTTTTTGCTTAATTCTTCAATTTCTTCATCCTTATGCAAAATCTTTTTATACTCAAAGTACAAACTATTTATCTCCCTCTTCTTCTTTGTTGTCTTCTCCCATTTCTTCAAATTCTTCTGGCTCTTGTGATTCTTCTAATACTTCAGTTTCTTCAACTAATTCTGGATTTTCTTTTTTATCTTCAATACTTTCATTTCTCTTTTTATCGAATTCTTTTAATTCATTTAATATCTCTTTGTTTTTCTTTATTTCTTCTTTTAAGTCAACATTGATTTTTTCAAGTTCTGCATTTTCATTCTCTTCATTCTTTAATTTCTCTTTTAATACTGCAGATTCATCTTCTAAAGCTTTAATCTTTTTATTTAAATCTCTAATCTCTTTTGATTTTTTAATTCTTTTAAATGCACCTAAAATTCCAGCAATAAGTGCTCCAGAACCTACTGATATAAGAATTACTAGAGCTTGAGATACGCTGTATCTAGCAAAAAATAAATCTATTGTAACTTCTCCACCGTTTTGAATAGCAAATATGGAAATAAAAATTGATATTATTAAAACTATAATAAAACTTAATTGCATATTAATACCTCCTTTTTTATTTATTTAATTATACTATATTTTTACAATAAATAACAAAAAATTTTGGAAATTAATTATCTACAGTGTTTGGATTATACATATTTACCTTTTCTTTTCTTCTTTTTAGTAGATACCAAACAGGACTTGCTATAAAAAGCGATGAATAGGTTCCTGATAAAATACCAATAATTAATGGTAAAGCAAAGTCTTTAATGGCTTCTACTCCTAATATATAGAGTAGTGTCACAGCTATCAACGTAGTTACCGATGTGTTTATAGAACGTGTTATAGTTTGTTTAATACTGTGATTGATAATATCCTCAAAGGGTTGCTTTCTTGTTTTCTTTATGTTTTCTCTAATTCTATCAAAAACAACTATAGTATCATTTATTGAATAACCTACTATTATAAGCATTGCAGCAATAAATGAGCTGTTTACAGATATCCTGAAAATTGAGTATACTGATAGTCCTATCAAAACATCATGCATCAATGCAACAATTGCAGCTATACCAAAATTAAATTCAAATCGATAGGTTATGTATATAAGCATACCTACAGTAGCAATTAAAACAGAAATTAATGCTTTATTTCTGGTTTCTTCTCCAATGTTTGCTCCAAATTTCTGCTGATTAATTAGGGCATCTTCTTCTAAACTGTATGCTTCCTTATATTCATTAAAAATCTCAATTCTTTCCTCATTGTTGTAGTCAGTAGTTGATTTTATAATAACTTCTTCATTTCCTTCTCCGGCATGAACGATACTGGCATTATCATCAAAATTATCCATAATTTCTCTTAATTCGCTTACAGGTACTTCTTTTCCTAAATCTATCTGGATTAATGTTCCGCCTGTAAAGTCGATACCAAAGTTTAGCCCAAAGGTTATCATCATTATGATTCCTATTAATATTATGAGCCCAGAAATTCCAAAGCTGATTTTTTTGTTTTTTATAACATCTATTTTCATAATTACCTCCTATGCTCCACCAAATAGTTTCTTGTTTTTCGATAAATTCATTCTTATTACAAGTTTTAATAAAAACCTCGTAATAAAAACCGCTGTAAACATTGAAACTAGTAGACCTATTAGTAGAGTCACAGCAAAGCCTCGTATCGGTCCAGTTCCGAAATTATACAATACAATACCAGCTATTAACGTAGTTACATTTGCGTCTATAATTGTAGTCATAGCCTGTTTAAATCCACTATCTAAAGCTGTTCTTATAGTTTTTCCTATTTTAAGTTCTTCTTTTATTCTCTCAAAAATTATTACGTTAGCATCAACAGCCATCCCGATAGAAAGTATAAATCCTGCTATTCCAGGTAAAGTTAACTTTGCATCCAGATAAATAAATATTCCTAATGCTATAAGTATGTATATTGTTAAAGCTAAATCTGCAACAAGCCCAGGAATTTTGTATAATACAATCATGAATACAAAAATCAAAATTAATCCTATTGTCGCAGCTTTTACACTTGTATCTAATGATTCTAAACCAAGACTTGGTCCGACTGCATTAACTTCTATTTCATTCATTTCTAATGGTAATGCACCAGCTCTAATTAAGTTTGCTAAATTAGTAGCTGATTCTACTGTGTATGATCCATCTATTATACTTCTCCCGTTAACAATTTGTTCAGAAACAAAAGGATCTGATATAACCTCATCATCCAATACTATTTCTATAACTCTATTATGTCTGTTTTCGTCTCCGGGATACTGTTCTACAAGTCTTCCTGTAGCTTCTGAAAACTTTTCAGTACCAAAACTGTCAAATTCTAAAGCTACAGCCGGTTGGTTTCTTTGGTTGTATGTAAATTCTGACTTATCTACATTTTCTCCAGTTAATATAATATTTCCTTCTAAATCTCTAAATTGAAGTTGAGCCGTTTTACCGATAGTATCTATCGCCTCTTGAGGATTACTTAGCCCGGCCAATTCAACTCTAATTCTATCATTACCTTCAATAGTTATGTTAGGTTCTGCAACCCCTAGTCCATCAACTCTCTGCTGTATTATTGCTTTTGTTTGCTGCATCTTTTTTTGAAGTTCGTCTCCTGTCTCATCAGTGTTTGCTTCTAATACAACATAGACTCCTCCAGATAAATCCAATCCTAAATCTATTTCTTCACCATATGGCTTAACAACATAGTTTCCAATATCAAACCCAAAAATAGCAGAATAGGATGTGAGAATTATTGCAGCTATTAATATGATAAAAATAATTCTGCTTTTATTCATTTTCTCCTCCTAATGTAAGTGTAGTTAAAATTATATATATTTAATATACTTAAGTCAATTATTCATAGTATTTTGTGTATTTATTATAATATCTTCTTGTATTATCGTGTATGCTTTTATGTTCTTCTTCCGTTGTTTTTCGTTTAATTTCGTAAGGTGTTCCCATAACTAATGAGTTTGGCGGTATTTTTTTGCCTCCTGGTATGAGAGTGCCTGCAGCTACAATGGAATTATCTCCAATTTCACATCCATCGAGCAAAACAGCGCCTATACCTATTAAACAATTGTTCCCAACCTTACAACCGTGTAAAGTAACGGAATGACCTACAACTGTATTGTCGCCTATTATGGTTGGATAATCCTTCGAAGTGTGAACAACAGTATTGTCCTGTATGTTTGTGTATTCACCGATTTTAATTTCTCTAACGTCTCCTCTTAATATAGCCCCAAACCATATATTTGCTTTCGACTTAAGCTCTACGTCTCCTATAATTACAGCGGTTTCCATAATTTTTGCATCTTCAGCAATTTTTGTTTTAAAGTTATCTAGTTCAATTATCATTATTTATCCTCCTAATCTTCAGATTTTATTCTAATAGCACATTCAATTCTTTTCTTTTCTAATTCACAACCTACTTCATATGGTTCAAGAAATGTTCCATTAAAGTTGTATGCATTAGCATGACAACCTCCACCACAGAAGTATTTAGCCCAACAATTTTTGCACTTTTCTTTTGATGTTATATTAGCATTGTACATTTCATTGGATATTGAATTTTCTTTAACACCTTCGTCAACATTTCCTATTATAAATTCTTCTTTTCCTACGAATTGGTGGCATGGATATATATCTCCCGATGGAGTAACTGCTACATATTCGTTTCCTGCACCGCACCCGCTAATTTTTTTATATATACAAGGCCCTCCATCCAGGTCTATTTCGAAATGAAAAAAGCTGAATCCGTCATTTTCTTTTTTCTTTTCTATATAGTAACTGCATAATTTTTCATATTCATTTTTAACTTTATCTATGTCTTCTTTATTTATTGAATAAGAATTTTTTTCATCTGTTACTACAGGTTCCAACGAAATAATATCAAACCCTAAATTTTTAATGTTTTTTACATCTTCTGAAAAATCCAGATTCTCCCTTGTAAAAGTCCCTCTAATAAAGTAATTCTCGTGTTTTCTATACTCTACAATTCTTTTGAATTTAGGAATTAGTCTATCATAAGTACCTTTACCAGATTTATCAGGTCTCATCTTATCGTTTATTTTTTTTCTTCCATCTAAACTTAAGACTACATTTTGCATATTTTCATTTATGTATTTTATATTTTCTTCGTTTAATAACATCCCATTTGTTGTTATGGTAAACCTAAAGTTTTTATTGTGTTTTTTCTCTATAGATCTTCCGTAATCAACAAGTTCTTTGACTACCTGGAAGTTCATAAGAGGTTCCCCTCCAAAAAAATCCACCTCCAAATTTTTCCTGCCGTGGGAATTTCGAACTAAATAATCCAGTGCTTTTTTTCCAGTCTCTAAAGACATTAGTTCTGTATTCCCTCCAAAATCTCCTTTTGAAGCAAAGCAGTATTCACAGATAAGATTGCAGTCGTGAGCAACATTTAAACACATAGATTTTAATGTAGGTTTTATTTTAGGAACAACTTCTTTATACTTTGAGTAAAGCATATTGTTTTTTTCAAGTTTTTCTAATTCTAAAACACATTCATCAACTTCATCTTTGTCGAATTTATTATATAATTCTTTAAGTTTTTTTCTATCCTTATAAGCATTTAACTCTATAATAGAATAAGCTATGTCATCTACTTCATGAACTATTCCACTATTTACGTCTACCAGATAATTTTTATCAAGCAGCTTGAATTGATGTATCATTTTCTCTTTCCTCCTATGTCAATAAAAAAGTAGTGGGAACCCACTACGTTTTGTTAATTTTCACATTTTTGATTTCCAACTGTACAAGAAGTTTTACATGCTGATTGACAAGAAGTTTGGCATTCTCCGCAACCTTTGTTCTTAATATTATCCATTAAATTCTTATTATTAAGTTGTTTAATATGTTTCATAATAACCTCCTATATACTCTATAAATTCTTAGTTATTATAGCATATTAATTGCTAAAATTAAAGAAAAATAAAAAGAGCACAAGGCTCTTTTTCATTTATTCGCTTTTTTCATCATCTGAACTTGTATCTTCTTCTACTTGTTCAGGTTCAGCTTCATCTTCACTTGGTACAGCTAATTCTCTAATAGCCCATTTTGCCATTTTTAATCTCTGTTTTGCATGGTCTAATTCAAGTACAACTATTTCATCATTTACCTTAATAATTTTACCAAATATACCACCTATGGTTATTACTTCGTCTCCTCTTTTTAAAGAAGATCTCATTTCTTTTATTTCTTTATCTTTTTTTCTTTGTGGTCTTATAAGCATAAAATAAAAGATAGCAAACATTACTACTAAAAAAATAATACTCGTTACTGATCCGTCCATTAAATTACCTCCCGTATTAATTTATGTATCCATATTTTTTATAAAAATCCTTCTTAAATTCAAGAAGATTTTCACTCTTAATAGCTATTCTAATACGTTTCATTAGATTAATCAAGAAAAATAAGTTGTGAATCGTAGCTAATCGTAATCCTAAAATCTCTTTTTCCTTGAATAAATGTCTTAGATAGCTTCTTGAGTAATTTTGGCATGTATAGCAATTACACTCATTATCTAATGGTCCAAAGTCTCTTTTATACTGAGCATTTTTAATAGCTACTCTTCCTTCGCTTGTCATAAAGGTTCCGTTTCTTGCCATTCTGGTTGGTAGTACGCAGTCGGCCATGTCAACACCATTTACTACTGCTTCAAATAAATAGTCAGGGCTTCCTACTCCCATTAGATATCTTGGTTTATTTTTAGGCATTTTAGGTCCTATATACTCCAAAATCTCGTACATTTCTTGGGCTGGTTCTCCAACACTTAAACCGCCGATTGCATATCCAGGAAAGTCTAATTCTTCTAAATTCTTTAAACTCTCAAGTCTTAAATCTTTGTACATCCCACCTTGTATTATACCAAATAATGATTGTTTTTCAACATTTTTATGAGCTTCTTTACATCTTTTGGCCCATCTTGTTGTTCTTTCCATTGATTTTTTTGCATATTCTTTATCTGCAGGGTATGGAGTGCATTCATCAAAGGCCATTATAATATCTGAACCAAGATTGTTTTGTATTTCTATTGATTTTTCTGGAGTAATTGTATGTTTAGAACCGTCTATATAAGATCTAAAGTCAACTCCTTCTTCAGTTATTTCTCTCATGTCACCTAAGCTGAAGACCTGAAATCCTCCACTATCAGTAAGTATTGGTCTATCCCAGTTCATAAATTTATGTAACCCGCCGGCTTCTTTAATAATGCTATCTCCTGGTCTTAAATAAAGGTGATAGGTGTTGCTCAAAATTATTTGAGTTTCTATATTTTTTAATTCTTCCGGACTTACAGTTTTTACTGTGGCTTTAGTTCCTACAGGCATAAAAATCGGTGTTTCAATTTCTCCATGAGGAGTAGTTATTTTTCCAACTCTTGCATTTGTTTCTCTTGATTCATGTTCGATTTCAAATTTTAAGGTCATTTTTCCTCCTAATATATAAACATTGCATCTCCAAAGCTAAAAAATCTGTACTTTTCTTTTATTGCTTCTTCGTATGCTTTAAAAATATAGTCTTTCGATGCAAAGGCACTTACCAGCATCATAAGGGTAGATTCAGGTAAGTGAAAATTAGTTATCAGCCCATCTACAATTTTAAATTTATATCCTGGGTAAAGAAAAATATCTGTCCATCCGTATCCAGACTTAACCAAGCCTCCATGGCTACCTATTGTTTCTAATGTACGGGTACTTGTAGTACCTACAGATATGACTTTATTTTTGCTTTTTATAGTTCCATTAATTTTTTCAGCATTTTCTTTATCTATTTCATAATACTCAGAATGCATTTTATGTTCTGTAATATATTTTGTTTTTACAGGCCTAAAAGTATCTAATCCTACATGAAGAGTTATATATGCTATTTTTATACCCTTTAGTTTGATTTTTTCTAAAAGTTCATCAGTAAAATGCAGGCCTGCTGTTGGTGCAGCTGATGAACCTATTTTTTTTGCATATACTGTTTGATATCTATTTTTTTCTTTTAAATTCTCTTTTATATATGGTGGAAGAGGCATTTCGCCAATATTATCCACTATTTCATGAAAAGACCCGTCATATTGGAACTTTATATGTTTTATTCCTTGGTCTAAATCTTTAACAACTTCTCCTTTTAAATTTTCTGAAAAATCTATTTCTGTACCCAGTTTTAATCTTTTAGCAGGTTTTGCTAGACATTCCCAGGTACTGTCATTTATTTCTTTTAAAAGTAGTATTTCAATATTTGCTCCAGTTGTTTTTTTACCGTAAAGTCTTCCCGGAATTACCTTAGTATTATTAATTACTAAGCAGTCTCCAGGATTTAAATAATCAATAATGTTGTAAAAATATTTATGTTCAATCGTTTGATTATCTCTATTTAAGACCATCATTCTTGAATTAGTTCTTTTTTCAAGGGGAGTTTGGGCTATTAATTCTTCAGGCAAATTATAATGAAAATCTTTTTTTGTTAGCTGTTCTGTCATCTTACTTCCACTCCTGTATAATAATATTCTAAAATTTCTTTATAATTAAATCCTTCTTCTGCCATTTGTTTTGCTCCATACTGACTCATTCCTATACCGTGTCCCCAACCTCGTCCATTTAATATAAATTTATCCGGACTCGAGTTAATATCATACTCTTCTCTGTCAGATTTGATTCTAATACTGCTGTTGTATTCGATTCTATCTTTTTTTACCTTATCATTTTCATATCTTAATAAATTTTCCCCGTTTAAATTGTTAGAATACTTTAAATCTTTTTGAATAATCACAACTTGATTGTTTTTTTCAATAGTAAACCAGGTGCTTTTAAGTTCTGAATAACCTATTACTGCTCTTATTTCTTCTTTTATAAAAGTAATTTCTCCTTTATCTGTTTTAAAAGATACTTCAATAACTCTTTCATCTTCTGAAACATCTAATAACTCAATATCGTAAATATCATCTACTTCAAAATCTTCTTTTAAAGTATCAATAAGTTCTTCTTTAGAAAATTCCTTTATCCATTCTGTATGGGGGGAATTATTTGAGAAACTATCTTCTACACTTCTTAGATATGGTAAGGTAATTGACCAGACATTTCCACTATCAGCTGTTTTACCACCGCTTGTCGAGTGATAAAAAGCCGTGATTAACCCATCGTTATGATAAATTAATTCTCCTTCGGTTTCTTCAACAGCTTTGTTGGTTGATGGATATTCTCTATCTATACCATTATATACCTGGCTGTTTTGATTATCTACTACGTGATATCCATAAATAGAATTGTTGTAAGTGTTTGCAACAGCATAGGTTCTTGCTGCTACAGCTTGAGCCTTTAAAGATTCCTCATGCCAGGAAGCTGGTATTTCACTTGGAACTACTCCTTTAAGATAGTCTTCTATGGAAACTAAATTAATAGATAAAAGTTTATATTCCTCAATTATATAAAAAGCTGCATTCCCGTGGTATTCTTTCCCGTCAAAATAAATACTTTGACTATCTTCGGATTTTAAAAATATATTATAATTGTTGTTATATAAAAAAATAGGATTATCATTATCATCAAAAATAATAATCGCCTGTGATTTAAAATTTTCAATCTTTGTATCATATTCGTCCAATTTATCAGAAGCAATTTCTTCAGCTTTATTTTCAGAGGTATATCTTCCAATCATAGTATAAAAATCCATACCATCGTAATAAATAAGGCCTTTTAATTTTGTTTCTTCTTGAACTTCTTCCAAATATTTTAATGATTCTTCAAACTCATTAAACTTTTCATCTATAATAATATGATAAGGTCCATAGTTAGCCTTTGAGTCGTACTCATTGTAATATTTATCATTATTATAATAGCTGTCTATTTTTACAGTTAAATTATCTTTTTCAGTATCAAATAGTAGTGAGTTTTCCTTTAAATCTCCTTCATAAACTTGAATATCTTTGTCTCCAGAAATTCTTATATATTCATTTTCCTGTCTAGGACTTCTTATCCTTACATTTATGAAGTTTCTATCATCTTCTGCATGTGCAGTACTAAAAAAAAGTGTTAAAAAAATAAATGTTATTATAAAAAATGTTAGCTTTTTTTTCATATATATAACCCTCTATTCACCTTCAAAACTAATCTGGCTTTTATTGTTTTCGATATTTAAATACTTGTATGTTTTTTCTGTTACTATTCTTCCTCTTGGTGTTCTACTTAAAAAACCTTTTTGCATTAAATATGGTTCATAAACATCTTCAATAGTGATACTTTCTTCACCTATTGATGCTGCTAAGGTATCAAGACCTACAGGTCCTCCATTGTAAAAATCTATTATGGTTTTTAGTAATTTTATGTCAACATGGTCCAAACCAGAAGAATCAATTTCCAGCACATCTAAAGCAGCTTGTGCTATTTCTTGATCTATAATGCCCTTTCCTTTTACCATAGCATAATCTCTTACTCTTTTTAGGATTCTATTTGAAATTCTAGGTGTTCCTCTTGATCTTTTAGAAAGTTCTGATGCTCCTTTATCGTTGATTTCTATGTTTAGAATGTTAGCAGATCTTTTTATTATTTTTGTTAATTCATATTTATTATAATAATCCAGCTTACATATAACACCAAATCTATCTCTTAAAGGAGATGATAATGCGCCGCTTCTTGTTGTTGCTCCAATTAAAGTAAATTGAGATAAGTCTAATCTAACAGACCTGGCTGACGGTCCTTTTCCAATAATAATATCTAGTGCAAAATCCTCCATAGCTGGATATAAAATCTCTTCGACACTTCTGTTTAATCTATGAATTTCATCAATGAATAATACATCATTTTCATTTAAATTAGTTAAAATAGCAGCTAAATCTCCCGGCCTTTCTATAGCAGGTCCGGAGGTAATTCTAATATTTACATTCATCTCCTTAGCTATTATACTTGCTAAGGTTGTTTTTCCCAGTCCAGGAGGCCCATAGAGTAAAACATGGTCTAACTGTTCATTTCTCATTTTAGCGGCTTCTATAAAAATTTTTAACTTATCTTTTATTTTATCCTGGCCTACATACTGTTCTAAAGTACTTGGTCTTAGATTTTCTTCAAGTTCTTCTTCGGATTTATTTAGTGATGATGTTATTAAATCATTATCTCTTTCTGACATTTACTTCACCTATTTCCCATTAATTTAAGAGCTTCTTTTATAATTTCATCTTCTTCTTTTCCTTCGGCTTTTATTTTTGAAAGAGCTTTTCTTATTTCCAGTTTATTAAATCCTAACTGAACAAGGGCATCTTCTACAAATTTACCGCTAAAAATATTTCCTGTATCTACTACTTCATTGTCCTCAAATACAACATCCATCTTATCCTTAAGTTCCAGTACAATTTTCCCAGCTGTTTTTTTTCCTATTCCACTTGCTTTCTTTAGATAGTTTATATTTTCATTAGCTATTTCTCTTTTTAATATATTCACGCTGGAAATAGAAAGAATAGCAATAGCTGCCTTTGGTCCAACTCCACTTATTTTAATTAAAGATTCAAACATCATTAATTCTTCCTCTGTGAGAAATCCAAATAAATTAATTTTATCCTCTCTTACATATAAGTGGGTGTGTATTTTTATTTCTTCTTTTAAGCTAACATTGTCTATAGTGTTTAAAGATGTAAATATACCATGTCCAATGTTATTGGATTCTACTATAATTAGTTCATCTTCAATTTTTTCAACTGTTCCCTGTATGTATGAAATCATTTATTCACCTACTATTATAATTTATATTCTTCGCTAAATCTATTTGAATGTGCATGACATATACTGATAGCTAAAGCATCAGCTGCATCATCGGGCTTAGGTATTGATTTTAAATTAAGAAGTAATTTAACCATTTCCTGTACCTGGTTTTTTTGAGCTCTTCCGTATCCAACTACCCCTTGCTTAACCTGCAGCGGAGTGTACTCATAAACCGGTACCTGGTTTTGTGTTGCAGCTACAATATGTACACCTCTTGCTTGTCCAACGGAAATTGCTGTTTTTACATTTTTATTGAAAAAAAGTTCTTCTATGGCCATATGATCCGGATTATACTTTTTTATTAGCTCATCATATTTATCATATAGTTTATTTAGTCTGTACTGCATTGCCTGTTTGCTAGGAGTTCTTATAACTCCATAATCAATAACCTTAAATTTATTGCCTTCGTATTCAACAACAGCATATCCTGAAATCGCGTAACCAGGATCTACTCCTAATATTCTCATTAATTATCTTCCTCGTCTACCTCAAATTCACAGTTGTGATAAATATCCTGTACGTCATCATTGTCTTCCATTACATCTATCAATCTATTGATTTTTTTATAAACACTTAAAGCATCTATTTTAATAGTTGTTTGAGGTATCATTGTTATATCTGCTTCTAAAATTTTATAATTTTCTTTTAGTTTTAATTTAACATTATTAAAATTCTCAACTGAAGTAATTATTTCAAAAACTTCATCTTCTTCTTTAAAGTCATCTGCTCCAGCATCTACTGCATTAAGCATTAACTCTTCTTCATCAACATTTTCCTTTTTAATTACAATAAGACCTACTTTGTCAAATAAATAGGAAACACATCCTGTTGCTCCCAGGTTTCCATCGTATTTTGAAAAATAATGTCTTATATCTGCTGCTGTTCTATTTTTATTGTCTGTTAAACAGTTTACAATAAAAGCCGTTCCTTCCGGTCCATAACCTTCGTAGGAAATTCTCTCGAAGTCGTTGCCACCTAATTCACCAGTTCCTTTTTTTATAGCTCTTTCTATATTATCATTAGGCATGTTTTCGCTTTTTGCATTGTCAATTGCATTAACTAAGGCAGCGTTGTATTCTGGATCATCTCCACCTTCTCTTACAGCTACAGTTATTGCTCTGGCAAGCTTGGTAAATATTTTAGCTCTTTTTTGATCCTGTCTATTTTTTCTGTGTTTTGTATTAGCCCATTTTGAATGCCCTGCCATACTTTTACTCCTCTCCTATACTAATATTTTATCATTATATGTTTCCATAAAAGTTTTATCAACTTCTTTAAATTCTATATTGTCGGATGTGTAGTTAACAAGTTTTTCTTTTATTTTTTCTATGTCTTTTTCTTGTATTAGGATTTTTAAATATACTTTTTCTTTAAAGTCCTTCTCTTTTATAATTAAGTTTTCATTCTGAAGAATATTTTCAATTCCTCCGTACTGATTATATGAAATAATTATTTGAGTTTCAATTACTATTTTTTTTTCAACTATAATATTATTGTTTACTGCTTCTCTTGCCGAGGATGAATATGCTCTAATAAGTCCGCCTTTGCCAAGTTTAGTACCACCGTAATATCTAGTCACTGTTATCAAAATGTTTTTTAAATCTTCATTTTTTAAATAGTTTAGGATAGGTAGTCCCGCAGTACCGGAAGGTTCTCCGTCGTCATTGAACTTTTGTATTTCAGCCTTTTTACCAATAATATATGCATAGGCTGTATGTGTAGCATCATAATATTCTTTGTTGACATCTTCAATAATTTTAACTGCTTTTTCTTCACTATCGCATTTAAAGGCTTTTCCTATAAATCTTGATTTTTTAATTTCAATTGTGCTTTCAGAATTCTTGTGAATTGTTTTAAATTCTTTTAACATCGAAATCTCCAGCAATTAATTTCTCTATCTGTTTTTTTCTCGTTGTAATTGTAAATCTTATTTTATCTTCAAACATTTTTTTATTAATTATATTATATTTTTTTTCTATAGTATTTATTTTTTTGGGTTCAGTATATAGAACATCTAGCTCAATTTTTATTTCTTCTCCATATATTATATTGTTAATATTTTTTGGTATTGCTTCAATGTTTATACCTTTTTTTGCCGACACAAATATTTCCTTTGGTTTATCTTTATATTCCATATCTGTTTGATCAATTTTGTTGTAAATTTCAATAATAGGTATATTTGACACTTCGATTTCATTTAATATTTTTTTGGTGACTTCTTTTTGTTCTTTTATATCTTTTGAGTTAATATCTATTACATTTAGAATTATATCAGAGTATGCTATTTCTTCCAAAGTACTTTTGAAGGATTCAACTAAAAATGTTGGTAGGTTGCTAATAAATCCTACTGTGTCTGTTATTACGTATTCTAAATTATGAGGAAAAATCAACTTTCTATTGTCAGTAGTTAGAGTTGCAAACAGCATGTCGTATTCAAATACTTCTTTTTCATTAACACCGTATTTTTTAGTTAGAGCATTTACAAGAGTGCTTTTGCCTGCATTTGTATATCCAACAACAGCTATTGTAGGTATTTCATTTTTCATTCTTCTTTTTCTTTTTTCTTTTCTAACAGATTTAACTTTTTCAAGACTTTTTTTAAGTTCGTCTATTCTTCTTAATATATGTCTTCTATCGGTTTCCAGTTTTTTCTCTCCCGGACCTCGGGTGCCTATTCCTGCTCCTAATCTTGACATATCTATGCCTTTACCTTTTAATTTAGAATATCTGTACTCTAACTGTGCTAATTCAACCTGAATCTTACTTTCATTAGTATTAGCCCGAAGTGCAAAAATATCTAATATTAAATTTGTCCTGTCTATTATTTTACAATCTAATATCTTTTCAATATTTCTTATCTGAGTGTTAGTTAATTCATCATTAAATATAACCGAATCTATATCTTTCATTTCTATCAGGTTGCTAATTTCATTTATTTTTCCTTTTCCTACATAATACTTAGGATCAATACTTTGTCTGTTCTGTTCAACGGTTATAACAACTTCTCCGGATACAGCTTCTACTAAGCTGTTCAGCTCTTCTATATCGTTGCTTTTATTATTAATATTTACTCCGACGGTCATACATGTTTCATAGTTTTTTTCCATATAAATCTCCTTGTTACAATTGATTAATAATATATTAATGCAAAATTAATTAATATATGGGATAATAATGTTTAGATAATTATTTCTTATTAATATTAACATATTTCACATCTTGTAACAAATACATATGTTTTTATTTATTATTTTAAAAATTATGATATAATAGTTGTTCATAAGATTTTCGGAGGTTTATATGTCAAAGAAAAAGAATAAAAAAACAAAAAAATTTAGCATTTTAAAAATATTTTTAATAATAATTGTTCTGGTTATGTTTGTAGTTGCTGGAGCTTCTATTGGTATTATAACTGCAACTGTAAGAAGTGCACCAGATATAGACCCTACCAATATACTGAGTATGCTTTCTGAAAGCTCGGTGATACTTGATGAAGAAGGTAATGAAATTGAAGTTGTTCAGTCAACTATAGATAGAGAAATAATCAGTTTGGATAATCTTCCAGACCATCTTAAAAATGCTTTCATAGCAATTGAGGACCATAGATTTGAAGATCATTTTGGTATTGATATAAGGAGAATAGTAGGCTCTATGATTCATAATATACAGGCTAGGGATTTAACTGCTCAAGGAGCAAGTACGATAACTCAACAACTTGCTAGAAATCTCTATCTTGATAAAGATGACTCTGTTTTAGATGCCTATGAAAGAAAACTTAAAGAGATGTATTTAGCTATAGAATTGGAAAGAGCTTTATCGAAAGACCAAATTTTAGAATACTACCTAAATACTATTCCTTTAGGACAGAGTTCCTTCGGAATACAAGCTGCTTCATATACTTATTTTTCAAAAGAAGCTATTGATCTAAATATTGCAGAGTCTGCTCTTCTTGCAGGAGTTCCAAAAGCTGATACAAGGTATGCTCCTTATACAAGAGTAAATGTTGCCGATGCCGTTAATATTCCTCCGGAAGATATAGTTGGATATGTTAATATATCAGGAACGAGATATGCCTGTGTTTACAATCAAGATGCTGTAGATAGACAGGAAATAGTTTTAGCGAGAATGCATGATCTTGGATATATAGATGATTCAGAATATGAATCAGCATTAAACTACAATATTAAAGAAAACCTAAGTCCCGGTCAAAAATCTAATACTGAAATAACTTCTTATTTTACTGATTATGTTAGAAGTGAGGTAATTAAGGATTTAGTAAAAGAATACGGATATACTTATGAACAGGCTGAAAATATAATATTTACCGGGGGATTAAAAATCTACAGTACGATCGATATGAGTATACAGAAGAAAATAGAAGATTCATATAGGGATTTTGGAAATCAACTGTTGGGAGATACTTCCAATGAATCAGTACCATTAATACAGCAGTGGAGATCTTTTTATTGGGGATATGATGGAGAAAGTGTCGGTAATTTAGATGCTGAATACAACATACTAAATGAAAATGGTCATAAAATCTACTATAAGAAAGAAAATATATTTACAGACAATTTAGATTTATATTTAACTGGAGATGAATATTATTTTAATGAAAACAATGACTTAATTATTAACACAAGAAAGATAAAAATATATGCAAATGTTTTAGACATTGTGGATTACTATACTATTGAAGAGGATTACCTAAGAACTCACGATATAAGTGGATTAAATATAGGTAGTAACTACGAAATACTTTCCCAAAATGGAACAAATGGTGAGATAAAAATATCAAAGAACTACCTAGATTCTTTAGGTGATTTTTATAAAATTGATTCTGAAAATAATTTAGTTATAAATAAAAATTATTATACTTTTGATGAAGTTGGTATAATACAGCCTCAATCTGCAGCCGTAATTATGGATTACCGCACTGGAAAAATAAAAGGACTTTTTGGTGGTAGAGATATAACTACAAGCAAATCATACAATAGAGCTGTTAGAGCCGCAAGACAACCAGGCTCAACTATTAAGCCTCTATCTGTATATCTTCCTGCTTTGGATAATGGTTATACAGCAGCATCCATTATCGATGACGTCCCAAGATATAATGAAGATGGAGAAAGATGGCCTAAAAACTGGTACGAAAATCAAGGTTTTAAATACTGGGGGCTTACTACTTTAAGAAAGTCTATAGAGTATTCACTTAATGTAAATGCAGTTTATATGTTGGAAAACATAGGCTTAGATTTATCTAAAGAATATTTAGCAAAATTCAATCTTATTGATGAAGAAAATCCTGAAAATGATACTTTTATTTCAAGAGAAGAAAATAGAGCCTATAATGATGAAAATTTAGCTTCTTTAGCTTTAGGTGGTTTGACCAGGGGATTCACTCCTCTCGATATGACTGCTGCATACGGATCTATTGCCAATGAAGGAACTTACGTAGAACCTATATGCTATACAAAGGTTATAGATAGAAACGGCAAAACGATTTTAGAAAAAAATCCGGAAAGAGATATTGTGGTAGATCCTGAAGTAGCTTATATTATGAAAGATATACTAAGAACTACCGTAACTAATGGTTTATCACATAGAGCTTCACTACCCGCTGATTACGGCATTGAAGTTGCCGGTAAAACCGGAACTACTTCTGATAATGCAGATATATGGTACATGGGTTTTTCACCATATTACGTAGGTGGTATTTGGATTGGAAATGATGATTCTCAGCTAAAAGTCAACACAGGAAGTGGTTCTACATCTAGATTATGGAGTAATATAATGGAAAAGGTACATGAAGGTATGGAACCGGCTGAATTTATTGAACCTCAGGGATTGACTAAGGCCACAGTTTGTAAACAATCCGGCTTATTAGCAACTGATTTATGTAGAAATGATCAGCGTGGAAGCCAAGTCATATCGGAGTATTTTCTTCCTGGTACTGTGCCTACAGAGTTTTGCGATACACATGTTACAGCTACAGTATGTTCTGAATCTGGTATGCTTTTAGGACAGTACTGTCCTCCAGATTTAGCAGAAGAAAGAGTTTTTATACAAAGAGATGAGTATTATGATCCAATTGAACATCCTAATGTGTTTAATCAGTCATATTATGCTAAATATGAGGCTTTAAAACTTTACGAACAGATAAAAGAAGAAATACAAAATTCTGGAAATCAAGTAACGGCAGAGCAAATAAAATCAATTTACGGCAGTCAAGTTACTATTGAAGATAATGAAATAAAAGCTGTAAATGAAATTTCTATAGATGATTTATATATAGACCAAATGCTAACTGAAGATTATCAATATCAAGTACCTAGAGAAACTTGCACATGGCATATTAAATTCCATTATGATAAATGGTTGGAAGAAAATTCAACAGGTTCGGGCATTGAAGATGGTACAACGGATTCTGGTATTGAAGATGGTAATGATAACGACCAGGATAATGATGAAACTGAAGAATCGGAAAATACAGAAGAAGACGAAAACGAAGAAAACTAAAAAAAATACAAAATAAAAATATAGGAATCATTTCACTTAGGAATGATTCCTTTATTTATAAATATTTTTACCTCTGCTATCAATAGCAACTACTACAGGAAAGTCTTCTACATACAATCTTAAAATCGCTTCCGGTCCTAAATCTTCATATGCGATTAATTCTTTTTCTTTTATGCATTTTGAAATATATGCGGCAGCTCCTCCTACAGCAGCAAAGTATATACACTCATATTTTTTTATGTATTCCACAACTTCATCTGACCTTTTACCTTTCCCAATCATACCTTTAAGTCCCTTTTCTATTAAAGCCGGAGTATAGGGATCCATTCTATAACTTGTTGTAGGACCAGCCGCTCCAATAACTTGACCTGGTTTTTCCGGTGAGGGTCCTACATAATATATAGTTTCGTTTTTTAATTTTATTGGAAGTTTCTTGTTTTCTTTTAGTAAATTAACCAGTCTATTATGAGCTGCATCTCGTGCTGTATATAAATATCCGGTTAAATAAGCTATATCTCCTGATTCAAGTTTTTTTATATCATTCTTTTCAAGAGGTAATTTTATATAATGTTTAGCCATTTTAAGTCTCCTTTTTAAATAATTGTCTTTTTATGTCTATAAGCATGACAGCATATATTTACTGCTACTGGAAGTGAAGCTATATGTGTTGGAAAATACTCAATATTAACTCCTAAACAGGTTGTTTTACCTCCTAAGCCTGCCGGTCCGATGTCCAGCATGTTAACTTCTTCAAGGAGTTCTTCTTCCAGTTTTTTATAGTCTTTATTACTATTGTTGGATTTTATGTTTCTGGTCAAAGCTTTTTTCGAAATAAGAGCAGCTTTCTCAAAAGTACCACCTATTCCTATTCCGATAATTATAGGAGGACATGGATTAGAGCCAGCTTGTTTTACTGTTTCTAAAACAAATTTTTTTACTCCATTTACTCCATCTGCCGGTTTCATCATTTTTATAGCACTCATATTTTCGCTTCCGAAACCCTTTGGAACTACAGTAAGTTTTATTTTGTCTCCTTTTACTATTTCAATATGTACTACAGCAGGAGTATTATCATTTGTATTAATCCTTTTAAATAAAGGGTCATCAACTACGGATTTTCTCAAATATCCTTCATTATATGCATCTCTTACACCCTTATTTATAGTTTCTTCTAAGGTATCTCCCGAAATTTTGACTTCTTCCCCTATTTCCACAAAAACAACCGACATTCCTGTATCCTGACAAATTGGCATTCTTTCATCTATGGCTAATTCATCGTTTTCTATGATGGTTTTTAATACAAACTTAGCTCTTTCATTTTCTTCATTTTTATAGGCTTTTTTAAGTTCGTTTAAAACTTCATCTTCTATTACATAGTTTGCTTCTATGAATAGTTCTTTTACTTTGTCTTTTACTAATTCTGATTGTATACTTCTCATCTATCTCCCCTACTTAAGTAATTTTGATATATTAAAATACTGCTCTATATCTACGAGTTTGCTATCATTATCGTTGCATGTAAACATTATGTCTATATTCATTTTATTATTTTTAAAAAGTAAAAATTTTATAAAATCAAAAGAGTACTTGTCCATAAAGTGAAGATTTTCTATTATAATGGTTATTTTATTTTCCTTTGACATATAAAATAATAATTCTAAAAGTGAATAATAAAGTCTATTTCTTTCTGTTTCGATTGAATCTATAGAAAAGTTTTCCGTAATAAAATTAGCTGCTCTTGTATTAATTCTATATATATCATTCCAGATTCCAGATCTTGCTCCAGATAAAAAATTCTCATCATAATAATCTAAAATTTTATCAATTAATGATGCCATAAAACAATAATTTAGATTTTCAATAGGTATACATTTAATTTTTAATATATCTCCATACTGTTCATCTTTAATGTTTTCCAAATAATCTACATCATCTTTAGTTAATCTTGTAATATCTCCCGAGTTTATGTCCTTAGTAACTTCTTTGTTGTAACTTTTATTTTTTATAATCTTTAATAATTTTTCTGTTGATTCCTTTGGAGATATATTTAATTCTTGCCTTAATACGTGGATGCATCTGTTGTATTCCTGCAATGCGGAAATCCTATCTCCTTTTTCAATATATATTTTTATTAAACTAACATATAAATCTTCATCCAGAGAATTTATTCTAAGCATTTCTTCTAATATACTTATAGCCTTATCATAATTTTTTTGTTCTTTATATATATTAAGCAAATTTTTTAAAACTTTAATATGTTTTTTTTGATATTTTTCTCTTTCATAAAAAATCCAATCATTAAAAGAAAAACTTTCTTTCAAATAGAATCCTTCTAAAAATTCTCCTTTATATAAAGATTTTAATCTCATTAAACTTCTCAAGTCTATATCATCTTTTTTTATTTCATTATTATATTCTTTTATATCAATTTCAAAATCGTAGTTTTTATTTATATATAAATAGCTTTTGTTCCATTCCAACAAGGGCTCTTCTTCTTTGTTTGCATTTTTAAAAATTTTATTCATAGACCATAAATTATATCTTAGATTATAACGAGCGGCATCCTTACTGCTTCCTTCCCAAAATGTATAAGCTACTTTTTCTCTATTCGTTTTGCCATTTGAACAGATAAAGTATAATATCCCTGCAGCTTTATGACTTAGTTTATCTGTGATATTATTGTTGTTGTAAATAATTTTAGGTGAGCCTAATAAATTTATTTTTATAAAATTATTCATTAAAAGGATCACCTCTTAATTCAAATTTATCGTTGATATAGATAATGTTTCCTTGTTTAATTGTTGAACATACTTTAATATTTTCGATATCACTTTTATCAATTTTTAAAGGGTTGGATTCTAAAATTACTAAATCAGCATATTTATTTTTTTCTACTGTTCCTTTTGTTTTTTCTTCATAGTTTGCATATGCCGAATTAATAGTATACATTTTTATTGCTTCTAAAGGTGTTATCGAAAAATTTTCTTTAGGATGATTTACAGCTGAATGTATGCCTTCAAGAGGATTTATCTCTGTTACATCACTGTCTGAACTACCACTTAAAACTAATCCTTCATCAATCCATTTTCTAAAATTGTTTGTTTTATCAGCAGTATCCTTTCCTAATCTTAGTTCATACATTCCATTTTTATTTCCCCATTTTTTTTCAAAAACCGGTTGAACTACTATTACTATACCTAAAGCTGAAGCTCTTTTAATTTGTTCATCTGTTGCAAGTTCAAAGTGTTCAATTCTATGTCTTAAATTATTTCTTTTATATTTATTTTGTGCACTTTCAAAAGCACTTATAGCTTGCTCTATAGCTAAATCACCAATTGCATGCAGAGAAATTTGTAGGTTGTTTTTGTGGGCTTCTTTAACAAAATAGTCAAGCTCTCTTTGATTAAAATATAATAGACCGTACTTTTCTTCTTTTAAATCTTTATAGCCTGTAGATACTGCAGCAGTCCTGGAACTAAAAGCTCCATCTAAAAAAATGTCGCCTCCTATACAATCAAGTCCATAAGTTTCTATTTTTTTTAAGTCGAAGGTTTGATAAAAAAGTCTTATATCTATTGGAAATACTTCTTTATTTTTTAATATAAAGTTGGCATCTTTTTCATGAAAGGTAAAACCGCCTTCCATTGTATTAATTGAAGTTATACCTCTACTTAGAGCATTTTGAATAGCTTTTTTTACGCCTCTCATTCTCATGTCATCTGTTAAATAATTAAGCATTTTATTTCGTACAAAAGCACTGGCTTTTCCAGTAAATTGTCCTAATGGCAGATTTCTTTCATCTCGAGCTATACCGTCTATGTTGTAGGGTAAATTTATCATGCTTAAAGCAAGTGAATTCACTGAGCTGGTATGGAATTCTATACTGTTAATCCAAACTGGATTAGATGGTGCTACTCTATCCAATTCTCTTCTTGTTGGAAATCTTCTCTCTTTTATATTTGTCACGTCGTAATGATATCCTCTAATTAATTCACCGCTTTTCATTGATTCAGCTGCCGAATGTACAGTATCGAGAAGTTCTTCTATTGTATTTATATTTTTTAAATCTAATCCTTCGTAATTTAAACCGGTTTGAACAAGATGAATGTGAGTATCGTAAAATCCAGGAAGTACAGTTTTTCCATCTATGTCTAATATTTCTGTTATAGAGTCGTACTTTTTATATGAATCCTTATATCCTAATTCAAATATTCTACCATCTTTAACAGCGACCCAGTCAAAAGTGTTGTTTTCATCATCAAGTGTTATTATATTTCCATTTTTTATAAGTAATTCAATATTCGCCAATTTTACACCTCCTTTTATAATTTTATATTTTTTTTTATGAATATACAAATAAATTTAGCGAGTTTAACCCGCTAAATTTATTCTTATATTATTTTACTAATACTTTTTCAAGATAATTATAAATTACATTGCTGGTTTTTACAACATCCTTTATAACAACGTATTCGTTAGCCGAGTGATAGTTTTCTCCACCGGGTCCAAATACAAAGGTAGGAATTTTAAGTCTCGACCCAATGTAGTTAAAATCGCCTATGCTGCTAAAATACGATATGATTGGATTTTTTTCTGTAACTTCTTTAATTGATTCTTTAAATAAATCCGTGTATTTATTTTCTTCCTCCACCAGGTATGGTAAAAATCCATCACTATTTGGTGTTGGAGCATCTCTAAAGACAACTTCAAACTCTGATTCTACATCTGCATTTTTTACAGCTTCATCAACTTCTTTTTTTAATGTATCTTTATCTTCTCCGACAACTATATGTCTAAAAACAGTGAATTCTGCTCTGTCGGCAACAGAACAAGCTGCTCCACCACCTTTTATCTCTATGACACAAATATCGCCTTTTCCCAAGTTTTTATCCTCTTTTAAGTTAATTTTTTTTAATTCAAGTATAACTTTACTTGCATCAACTATAGCACTTACACCTTTTTCAGGATTTGCTGCATGAGCAGATTTTCCTTTTAAAATAACTTTGTATGAGTAACCTCCTCTTGCTCCTAAGCACAGACATGGAAATTTTTCTTCTGTAAATCCTGCACTTGGTTCGGGCACAATAGCAACATCAGCTTCATCTAATTTTTGGTCGTGTATCAAGAAGTTAGTTCCTAAACCATAAGGACCTTCTTCATCGGATACAAATGAGTATATTATACTTCCTTTGAACTCCTTATAATTTTCTTTAAATGTTTTAAGAGCAAGCATCATAGCTGCTACTCCGGATTTCATGTCTAAAGAGCCTAATCCGTAAAGCTTTCCATCTTTTACAAAAGGTTCTGTAGGTTCACTATCCCAACCTTCACAAATCATTACTGTATCTAAATGTCCATTTAATAAAATACATGGACCTTCACTACCGCCTTCAATTTTCCCTATTACGTTCATGCCTTCAAACTTTGTTACTTTATCATCTTTATATTTGTGATATTCAGAATGAATATTGTTTTTTTTCATCCAATTGTAGACAAAGTTCATAATTTTTTTTTCTTTAAAGTATGGACTGTATATGCTTATTAAATCTTTTACCAGTTTAATTAAATCTTCTTCTTTTACTACTTCTTTTTTTGTATTCATGATTTTATCCTAACTTATTTCTGGTCTATCTTCATCATGGTATGTTTTAACTGATTCTCTTTCTCCTTCTCTCCAGATAAATTTATTAGTAAATCCATATATTACAGTAATTAACGGTGCTAAATAAGATAAGAATACAAATGGGAAGTATTCCATTGTTGCAACACCTAATACTCCTGTAAAGTATACTCCGCAAAGTCCCCATGGTACTAATGGTGAAGTAACAGTCGCTGTATCCTCAGAAACTCTTGAGCAAACCTGTGGTAGTATTCTCTTTTCTTTATAAGCTGGGACAAGCATTCTTCCAGGTATTATTATAGCCATATACTGACTTGCTGAGAATATGTTTACAACTATAGATGAAACTGCATGAGTTAAGATTAATCCGCCAGTTGTTTTTACTAAGCCTTTCATTCTGTCTAATAGAACTTCAAGCATTCTTGTTTTTTCCAATAAGCCTCCAAAACTAAGTGCTATAAATCCTAAAGATATCGTCCACATCATAGATTGCAATCCACCTCTGCTAAGTAATGAGTCTATAGCAGCAATACCAGTTTCTGAAACAAATCCATTCTGCATAAAGTTTAACATCTCTCCTAAACCATAACCTTGGAATATCATTGCAAATATCATCCCTACAATTGATGCAATAACCATAACAGCTAACCCACTCACTCTTTTTATTGCTAAAACAACAACAATAATTGGTGGTATAAATGCAATCGGGCTAATGTAGTAGTTTTCCTGTAATCCGTTAAATATACCGGTTATTTGTGATTGGTCTATTGTAGCTGTATCAAAGGTAAATCCCATAATTAAATAAATTATCAATGATAATACTAATGCTGGTCCAGTACTGTACATCATACTGCTAATGTGATCAAATAAATCTGCTTCAGCTACTGCTGCAGCTAAGTTAGTAGAGTCTGAAAGTGGAGACATTTTGTCACCAAATATAGATCCAGATACTACTGCTCCTGCTGTCATTGGTGCAGGAATTCCTAACCCAATTCCTATCCCCATGAAAGCTACACCAAAAGTTGCTCCTGTTGTCCATGAACTTCCCGTTGCTAATGAAGCTATAGAGCAAATTAATGCAACAGAAAACAAAAATATTTTTGGTGATAAAATTTTAAGACCGTAGTAAATAAGTGATGGTATTGTTCCAGCTGGTATCCATGAAGCTATTAGAACACCAACCATCATAAGTATAAGCATCGGCAACATCGCTAGATTACATCCATAAAGTATTCCTTCTTGGATATCATCCCAGGTAAATCCATAATACAATGATACGATTGCCGCCACCACAGTTGTAATGATTAAAGTAATGTGTGTTACCCAGTCTTGTTTAAGTATGAAAATTTGTCCGGATAAAGCTATTGCTAAAAATAGTAGTACAATAATTACGCCAATAAAACCAGGTTTTTTTTCTTTTGCCTTGTCTTCCATATTAATCCTCCTTATATATTATTCATCTATATTTTACATAAATTTAATATATGGAGTGTTTTATAAAAGGTTTAATTAAAAA
>CAZNLP010000011.1:0-26947 GCA_964574015.1 uncultured Clostridia bacterium
AGATTAAATCTTTTAATACATTATCGAGATCATCTCTTTTACACACAAGATTCATAATTTTTAAATCTTTATCTGTCAACTTCTTTACTTTTTCCAAAATATCACCTGCTCAAATTAAACTACTTCTAATTATAAAACATAAGTATCATTAATAAAAGGCCGAAATATTATAATTAATTAATATTTTATTTTGCCTATGAGATAATTTTGACATAAATAATTTATAATAATATAATAAATATAAGTTTATTTACGTAAAAATCAAGGAGTTTTAAATTATGGATATATTTATTGCTAGACAACCTATTTTTGATGGCAATCAAAAAGTTTATGGTTATGAAATTTTATACAGAGAATCTTTAGAAAACAAATTTAATAATACCGAACCTGACAAGGCAACAACTAATGTTCTTTTAAACTCTTTTGATACCTTTGGTATTGAAACTTTAACAAATAAAAAATTAGCATTTGTCAATATTACTTCTCAACTACTCAAGGAAGAAATTCTAGAAATTTTCCCTAAGAAATCCTTAGTTGTAGAGCTTAAATTATCTGATTTTGAAGATAGTGATAATCTAAAATATTTAAAAGATTTGAAAAGAAAAAATTATAAAATTTCAATAGACAATTTCTCTGTAAATTTTAGTTATGACTTAGTTAAAGAATATGCAGATATAGTAAAAATAGATTTCCATAAATTCCCTAAGGATAAAATTAATGAGATTGTAAAAAAATTAAAATCATCTAATGTTAAATTAATAGCTGAAAAAGTTGAAACAAATGAAGACTTTGAATATGCTAAAAATTTACAATTCGACTATTTTCAGGGATTCTTTTTTAAAGAGCCTGAAATACTTTCATCTCAAGATTTAGCCCCCCTTAAAATTTCATACCTTCAGCTTTTAATTAAAATAAACGAAGATGACCTAGACCTAATAGAAATATCAAATATCGTATCAAGAGATTTAGGTCTAACCTATAGATTACTAAAAATGGTTAATACTTTAGCCTTTAGCTTACGGCGAGAAGTTGATTCAGTTAAAGAAGCACTGATCCTTTTAGGTGAAGTAAAAACAAGAAAATGGATATCGCTAATAGTTTTAACTGAACTAAGTAATGATAGACCGGAAGAACTTGTAAGAACTTCGTTAATCAGAGCTAAATTTGCTGAATTGTTAACATTGAAATCAGATTTTGAAAATAAATCTGAAATTTTATTTTTATCAGGATTATTTTCACTTATAGATGTTATATTAAAAAGACCTTTGGATGAAATATTGAATGAACTTAATATTTCAAAAGAAGTCAAAGATTCTCTTTTAGATGAAGACAATTATTTAAATAGGTTTTTAAATATTATAGTTTCCTACGAAAAAGGAAATTGGAATGATGTATCAAAGTATGCTCAAGAATTTGATATTAAACCTGAAGAAATATCAGATTGTTATATGAATTCACTAGCTTGGTATCTAAAGATTGTTTAGTTAATTGACATTAATAATTTAATATGGTATAAAATATATATTAGCACTCTAATTATCAGAGTGCTAATTATTTAATTTATTAGCAAAGGAGAGATAGAAATGTCAAAAAAAGAATTTAAAGCCGAATCAAAGCGTGTACTAGACATTATGATTAATTCAATCTATACCCATAAAGAAATATTTTTAAGAGAACTAATATCTAATGCAAGTGATGCTATTGATAAAATTTACTATAAAGCTCTGACGGATGAAAATTTAGAGTTTAATAAAGAAAGTTATCATATTAAAATTACAACAGATAAGGATAACAGAAAATTAACTGTCTCCGATACTGGTATCGGTATGACAGGAGAAGAACTAGAAGAAAACTTAGGTGTTATAGCACAAAGTGGATCTCTTAACTTTAAAAATTTAAATAAGGTAAAAGACGGGTATGATATAATAGGTCAATTTGGAGTAGGCTTTTATTCTGCTTTTATGGTAGCAGATAAGGTTACAGTTATAACCAAGCCCTTAGGAGCAGAAAAAGGCTTCAAGTGGGTTTCAGAAGGTGCAGAGGGTTACACTATCGAGGAATACGACAAAGATAGCGTAGGTACAGATATCATCCTTAAAATTAAGGAAAATAATGAAGATGAAGATGAGAATTACGACAAGTACTTAGATACTAATCAGCTTAAGAGTATAGTTAAAAGGTATTCCGACTTTGTTAGATACCCAATAAAAATGGATCTTACTAAGACAAAACTAAAAGAAGGAACCGAAGACGAGTATGAAGATTACATAGAAGAAGAAGTTGTAAATAGTATGGTTCCTATATGGAAGAAAAACAAATTGAATTTAGAAGATGAAGATTATGAAAACTTTTATTCTGAAAAACATTTTGGTTTTGACAAACCTCTAAACCATCTTCATATAAGTGTTGATGGAGTTATAAGATACAACGCAGTATTGTTTATCCCCGAAAATATACCATTTGATTACTATTCAAAAGAATATGAAAAAGGACTGGAGCTTTATTCTAACGGTATTCTCATAATGAACAAATGTCCCGAACTACTACCAGATTATTTCAGTTTTATTAAAGGAGTTGTAGACTCTGAAGACTTGACATTAAACCTTTCAAGAGAGGTACTACAGCATGACAGACAGCTCCAATTTATAGCAAAAAATATTAAAACCAAAATAAAAAAAGAACTGGAATCAATGCTTAAACACGATAGAGAAAAATACGAAAAATTCTATGATTCTTTTGGCAGACAGTTAAAATTTGGAGTTTACGATGAATTCGGAAGAGACAAAGATTTCTTAAAAGATTTGCTAATGTTTTATTCTTCAAAAGAAGAAAAAAATGTCACTCTTTCCGAATACGTATCTAGAATGCCAGAAGAACAAAAATACATATATTATGCTTCTGGTGACTCAGTAGATATGCTTAAGAAACTTCCTCAGACAGAGATTATCACTGATAAAGGTTACGAAATATTATACTTCACTGATGATATAGATGAATTCGCAATAAAAATGTTAGAAGAATATGAAGATAAAG
Source organism: uncultured Clostridia bacterium (assembly GCA_964574015.1). Taxonomy (GTDB): domain Bacteria; phylum Bacillota; class Clostridia; order Tissierellales; family Dethiosulfatibacteraceae; genus UBA8670. Next base: position 3,034 of record CAZNLP010000011.1, read on the forward strand.
AGTTTAGATCTGTATCAAGCAGTGATATTGAGGTTGATGATAAGGATGAAAAAGAAGAAAGCAGCGAAGAAAAGGATATAAGAAAAGAAATCTTTGAATATATGCAAAAATCTCTTTCTGATAAAATAGCAAAAGTAAAAGCATCAAAAAGACTTAAAAATCACCCGGTATGTTTATCAAACGAAGGTGACGTGAGCATAGAAATGGAAAAGGTTCTAAAAAATATGCCTAACAACCAAAATATAAAAGCTGATAAAGTTCTTGAAATAAATGTAAACCACAAAGTGTTCAATGCTTTAAAAGATGCTTACAAAAATGATAAAGAAAAATTAGACTTATACACAAATCTACTTTACAATCAAGCCCTTCTAATTGAAGGACTACCATTAGAAGATCCAGTAGAGTTTTCAAATAACATTTCAAAGATAATGGACTAAAAAATATGATGGATTAATTTCCATCATATTTTTATTAATTTGTTTATAATTGAGGCAAGTTCACCTCTTTTTATATATTCTTCTGGACGAAAGTTTCCATCAGGGTAGCCTTCCATAATATTTTTATTAGTTACATTTAAAATTGCTTTTTCTGCCCAATGATTTTCAATATCTTTAAAACTCTGATCTTTTTTTAACTTTTCAATTATTTTATCAAAAGGAAATTTTTCTCCTGGACAGTAAGGTTTTCTATTTGGATCTATCTCATAATGACCTATTATATGTTTTCTATTTATAGGTATGCTGTATTTGTATTTATTTTTTATATAGTTAATAATATATCTGTGTAAAAATATTGTAGAATTTAACTGTTTTTTTGTAAGTGAACCTTTTGATTTTTCATAAATTCCTTCATGTTCTATAGATACAGTATATAGATTTGGATTTATATATTTTGACCTAACAACAGATGAAAAAGCATTTTTAATATCCTCTAAATACAATCCGTTTCCCCAGGCCGCATCCTCAATCTTTACAAACTGATAAATTGAGCCATCTCTTCCCACTAAAAAATGAGTTGAAGAATTGTTGTTGTTTTTACTTTTAAACCAGCTTATACAACTTTCTTTACTTCCTTGAGAAATATGATTAACAATCACTACAGGTTTTTGTTTTCTTCTGTTTGAGTAATTAATATTCTTATCTCTTATATAATTAATATTTATAGTTCTCACCTCCTAAATAAAAAACTACCTATTTATATATAGGTAGAAGATTTATAAATTACTATTTTTTTGTTTTTTACTTCTTATATTTTTCTATATAATAATCCTTCAATTCGCTTATAGCCTCTTTAGGAGTTTTAAAATTTATTCCAGTTTCTCTTTTTAGTTTTCCACTATCAAAGGACGTTGATGGTCTTTCTTCACCTTCAACTTTTTTTATTTCACTCTTTGAATCAAATACTTCTATTATATTTTCTGCTAATTTTTTTGTTTTAATAACATTTCCACTTGTTAAGTTATACTTATCTTTACCAATAGAACTTTTTTCAATAAAATGATTTATTACATTAACGACATCCTTTACATAAACATAGTCTCTGGTACTATCTCCTTTTCCTATAATAGGAATATCCTCATTGTTCACAGCTTTTTTTACAGCTTCTTCCAGAAAAGTTTCCTTTTCTTTTTCTTTTCCGTAGACCAATGACATTCTTAAATCTATAGTATGTCTAAAGTTTATCCTAAAGGTTCTTTCCTGATAATCTTGTGCTCTGCTGTAATAATCATCAATTATTAAGGGGCTAAATTCATTAATTCCTATTAGTTTCTTTTTCCCGCAACCGTATACATCTACTGAAGAAATATTAATTATTCGTAAATCCGCTGTTCCAATAAAAGACTCGACTAAAAAATCTACAATATCTTTATTTTTATTGTACAGTTCTCTATCTGGCTCTATTTCTGCATACTTAGCAGGCATATAGAATGCACAATTAACTAAAATATTATAGTTTTTGTAATCTATTTGTCTTTGCAAATATTCTATATCTTCATAATCTGAATGTATATGTCCACCTTCCACATAATTTAAACCATGACTAATAGGTCTAATTCTATGAAGACTATCAGATTTTTTTAGTTTTTTTATTAAGTTTTTTCCAATAAATCCTTTAGCTCCTGTTATATATATATCTGCCATAATACCACCTAAAATAAAAGAATACCTAAAATTTCTAGATATTCTTTGTTTAATTTATTTTACACAAATTGCATCAATTTCTACTTTTACATCCTTAGGTAATCTAACAACTTCTACTGCACATCTAGCCGGCTTATGTCCATCGAAAAACTCTTCGTATACTTTGTTCATTTTACCAAATTCATTCATATCCTTCAAAAAAACCTGGCACTTAACAATGTTTTCAACCTCATACCCCGCTTTTTCCACTATAGCCTTAATGTTTTTTAAGGATTGTTTTGTCTGTTCTTCAATGCTCTCTCCAACTAAGGTCATAGTTTCAGGTACAAAAGGTATCTGTCCCGATACATATAAATGTCCTCTAATATCTACCGCTTGTGAGTAAGGTCCTACTGCTTCCGGTGCATTTTTTGTTTCAATAAATCTCATTTTATTACCTCCATTTTATATTTTTTAAAAAAATTATATTATATCTATAAATTTCAAACAATTTCTTATATATTTACTAAACAATTTCTTTTATGTTACGATATAAATAGTAAGACTAATTCAAAGGAGTTTTTTATGGATAAAAGAAAATATTCAAGGGTGGTATTCGAAACTACAGCAAAAATAAAAAAAGATAATCAGAGTATAAAGGGTACGGTTGAAAATTTAAGTTTAAAAGGTGCCTATATTAAAACTGATTCTTTAGAAAACATTAATTCTGAAGATGTTTTAAAACTAAATATTGAACTTACTGGATCATCTTCAAACCTCAATTTAAAATTAGATGCTAAAGTTAAAAGAAAAAGCGAGAATGGTTTTGGTGTTGAATTTATATCTATTGATTTAGATTCTTTTACCCACCTGAAAAATATCATTGCCTACAATAGTGGTGAGTATGAAAAAGTACTTAAAGAGTTCGAGGAATCTTCTAAAAAATAAACTTTATAATTCATCTTTAAACCATTTTATACTTAAGTTAGTATTATCTTTTGCTTTATTATAGAGTATATTTTGTAGTGCTTTAATATCCTCTGAATCCTTAGGAAATGTTACAAATTCTATTAAGGGTTTAAAGGCTGTTGGTATCATTCTCTCTTCAAGAAGATGTTCATATCTTTCTAATACTTTTTCATTAATAACTTTGGTATTCTCATTGTTACAAAAAGGAAAGACCCCCAGAAAATATCTTGTATGAAATCTTATAAATATATCCGTTTTCCAAAACAATTTTTTGATTTCATTAAAGTAGATATTAGCATAATAGTTATTTTCAACTTCATCAGGTTTAAAGTCTGAATTCTCATCTATTATCAAAGTTGTAAACATTAAGCTTACTGAAAATTTACCTTTTTGCGCTTTCCTAATTTCTCCTTCTAAATAATTTTCAAAATTAAAAGCCACTAACTCTATGTAACTATTCCTCTTTTCATCTACATATCTTTGTACTTTTGAAAATAAAGTATTATCCTTAAATGGTACTAATATTAATTCGCTAACACCTATCTGTATACCCTTCATATGAAAAGATCTTTTTTTGCTGGTTGTTAAAATAATAATTGGTATTTTATTATCTTTTTCTCTCAAATTATCAACAATATCAAAATCCTCAATATCATTTATATTTAATATTACACAACATAAGTGTTCTTTCTCTTCTTTCATTTTATTAATTAAAACCTTGTCAGTCCCGCATTCTATTATCTCTATATCAAGAGGTTTAAGCATTTCTATAATCCTTACCCTCATTAAACTTGCATGTATTTTTATTAAAATTTTAAAGGATTCTTTCTTCATAGATACCTCCGTGATTTTCTTTAAATATTATAACATAATATTTAAATCTGTGAAAATAAATCTGTAAAAACATATTATCTATGAATTTTTGATACTACTTAATCATATAAGTGACATGCACAAAAATGCTCATTCCCAATATCTTTAAAATTTGGTTCTACCTTTCTACATATGTCCATAGCGTATTTACATCTTGTATTAAATCTACACCCTTTAGGAGGGTTACTAGCACTTGGTACCTCCCCGCTAAGTATTATTCTTTCTGTTTTTTTCCAAGGCTTTGTTGTTGGTATTGAACTTAGTAAAGCTTTTGTATATGGATGTTGTGAGTTATTGTATATTTCATCTTTATCTCCCATCTCAACAATTTTTCCAAGATACATGACAGCTATTCTATCACATTTATGTTTAATAACTCTTAAATCATGAGAGATAAAAAGATATGTTAAGTCAAATTGTTCCTGAAGTTCATCCATTAAATTTATTACTTGTGCTTGAATTGATACATCTAGTGCAGACACAGGTTCATCACATACAACCAAGCTTGGATTCAAAGCTAATGCTCTTGCAATACCTATCCTTTGTCTTTGTCCACCACTGAATTCATGGGGATATCTTTTTAAATGTTCAGGTCTAAGCCCAACTGTAACCAAAAGCTTTAATATCCTTGCTCTTTTTTCCTTGCCAGTAGCTATTTTATGAATATCAAAGGCTTCCCCAACTATATCTTCAACTGTTAATCTAGGATTTAAACTTTCATATGGATCTTGAAAAATTATCTGCATATCTCTTCTAATTTTTCTCATATCTTTTTGATTGGCTTCAAAGATATTTTTTCCTCTAAATATTACTTCTCCTGCAGTTGGTTCTAATAATCTTAAAATTGTTCTTCCAGCGGTAGATTTTCCGCATCCTGACTCTCCTACTAATCCTAAAGTTTCTCCATCTCTTATGTAAAAACTAACATCATCTACAGCTTTCACATGTCCTATTGTCTTAGATAAAACTCCACCTTTTACAGGAAAATATTTTTTCACGTTTTTTATTTCTATTAACTTACTATTCATTCTTTTTTTCCTCCTTATATTCCGGAGTATAACGTAAACATCTCACCTGTCTACCTTCAACTTCATACATTTCTGGATGTTTATTCTTGCAAATTTCTTTTGCATATTTACATCTAGGATTAAAGAAACATCCTGTTGGCATATCAAATAGACTCGGTACTATTCCCTCAATAGTTTCAAGTTTATCTTTTTTAACATCTATATCCGGCATTGATCCAATTAATCCTTCAGAATAAGGATGAAGAGGCTTTTCAAACAATTTATCTACCTTGCTGTATTCAACTGCTTCTCCAGCATACATTACTAAAACTGAATCTGAAACTTCTGCCACTACACCTAGATCATGTGTTATAAGCATTATTGAAGTTTCTAATCTATCCTTAAGCTCTTTCATAAGTTCTAAAATTTGAGCTTCAATTGTCACATCCAAAGCTGTTGTAGGTTCATCAGCTATTAGTAATGAAGGATTACAAGCAAGAGCCATAGCTATCATTACTCTTTGTCTCATTCCCCCGCTAAGCTGATGAGGATATTCTCTTACCCTTTGATTAGGTGATGGTATACCTACTAGTTCCAGCATTTCTATAGATTTTTTTGTTGCTTCTTTTTTATTCATGTTTTGATGCAATATTAAAGCTTCATTTATTTGGTCACCTACTGTAAATACTGGATTTAGAGATGTCATAGGTTCTTGAAATATCATTGATATTTCATTTCCCCTTATCCTTCTTATTTCTTCCTCATTCAATTTTAATAAATCTTTGCCTTTAAATATTATTTCTCCATCCACAATTTTTCCAGGGGGTGATGCTATTAGCCTTATTAAAGAAAGTGAAGTAACACTTTTTCCACTACCCGATTCTCCGACTATTCCCAGTGTTTCACCTTTTCTCAACTTAAAATTCAATCCATCTACTGCTTTTACAACTCCATCTTCTGTATAAAAATACGTTTTTAAATTTTTTACATTTAAAAGTAAATCTTTCATTAATCTACTCCTCTCCTAGTCAATTATAATTTTCTTTGGAGATTTAGTTAATACTCTGCATCCCTCATTAGTTACATGTACAACATCTTCTATTCTAACTCCTCCAAGTTCTGGTATATATATTCCAGGCTCTACTGTAAACACCATATTTTCTTTTATAATTTCTTCATTATCCAATACTACTCTTGGATATTCATGGATTTCTAATCCAACACCATGTCCTAGGCCTCTAAGGCTGTATCTCTCAATTTTATTATTTTTAAAAATATCTCTTGATATTTTATCAACCTCATGACATGTTTGATTTTTTTTAATTTGTTTAATAGTTTCTGTTTGAGCTTCAAACACAACATCATAAATTTTCTGTATATCTTTATTTGGTTCTCCAATCCATAATGTTCTTGTAATATCCGACATATATCCATTATATGAGGCACCAAAATCAATAACTACTACGTCTCCGTATTCAATTTTTTTATCAGTAGGAAATCCATGAGGTAGAGATGACCTTTTTCCCGAAGCAACAATTGTATTAAATGCCGGAGATTCACTACCTTTTTTTCTCATTAAATATTCAAGTTCGGCCATTACTTCTTTCTCTGTCATTTTAGGTTTTATCAATTTAATTAATTCTTTCAAAGATTCATCTGCTATTTCTACTGCTTTTTCAATATTTTGGATTTCTTCATTACTTTTAACAGCTCTCATTTTTTCTAATACATCATCAGTAGGTACCCATTCTATGGTGTTTTCTAACTTTTTAATATTTCTTATTAAGAAATCATTGATTTTTTTTGATTCATATGCAAATTTAATTTTTTTGAATTTGCTTAATTCTTTTTCTAATGTATTAAATTGATCTATTCCATGTGTTATTATTTTGAAATCTTTCGCCTGATTTTCAGCCTGTTCTGTATATCTTTGGTCTGTTATTAAAATTTTCTCATTCTCTGTAATGATTAAATATCCATTGCTTCCAGTAAAGCTTGAGAAATATCTTCTGTTCTCGTAAGAATTAATGAAGAATCCATCAATTTGATTTTCTTTAATGTATATTAATAATTTATCAACTCTATTCATTTTATATCCTTTCTACCTACTTGCTCTTAGGGTCAAATGCATCTCTTAATCCATCTCCAAGGAAATTTATACTTAGTACTGTAATAAGTATAGCTAAACCTGGAGGAATCCATACCCATGGTTTAAAGGCTAGTACTGATATAGATGTAGCGGCATTTAACATATTACCCCAGCTTGGTATAGGTGGCTGAACTCCTACACCTAAAAAACTCAAAGATGCCTCTGTTATTATTGCTTGAGCTGTTTGTAATGTTGCTTGTACGAGTATAGGTGCTAATATATTTGGTAAAATATGCTTTAATATTATTCTTCCATTACGAGAGCCTAGGGCCCTAGTAGCTGTAACAAACTCAGTTTCTCTTACCTTTAGAATTTCTCCTCTTACTAATCTTGCTGTTTTAGTCCAGTTTACTAATCCTATGACTATCATTACGTTAAATATATTTGGTTTTAATAAAGTAGATACAGTTATTATTAAAAATAGTACAGGGAAACAGATTACAACATCAACAACTCTCATTATAATATTATCAACCCACTTACCATAAAAGCCGGCCAAGGAACCCAATAATATTCCTACAGAAGTTGAAATTGAAACAGCAACTAATCCTACACTTAAAGATATTCTTCCTGCATAAATTATTCTGCTAAATACATCTCTTCCTAATTCATCTGTTCCTAATATGTGATTAGATGACGGTGGTTCTAATGTTGCATACAAGCCGGCTTCAGTTTTTATTGACTTATAAGGATCATGCGGTGTTATTAATGGAGCAAGTATTGCTGTTAATATTAATATTCCAATAACTATTAGTCCAAATATTGCAAGTTTATTTTTTTTGAATCTTCTCCATGCAAGTTGATTAAAACTTTTCCCTTTTTCAGCATTTTCTGCCTTATCTAAAAGTTCTTGCACTTCATAGGTTGTGTTTAAATTCGACATTTTACCCTCCTTCCTTTCTAATTATATCTAATTCTCGGATCTACAAATGCATACATTATATCTGCAATTAAATTGCCGGAAAGAACAAGCACAGAAGTAAATAAATTTAACCCCATTATTATTGGGTATTCTCTTGCAGTAATAGCACTTATACCTAAACTTCCCATTCCCGGCCAGTTAAATATAGTCTCTGTTATATAAGCTCCACCAAATAAAAAAGGTATAGACAGTCCAAATATTGTAACAACAGGAATTAGTGCATTTCTTAGTGCATGTTTATATCTTACTACTTTTTCTTTAACACCTTTTGCTCTAGCTGTCCTAATATAATCATTCTCCATAACATCAATCATACTTGATCTTGTAAATCTCATTACAGTCGCCATATTAGGCAATGCTAATACTATTGATGGTAAAATTAGATGTCTTAACTGATCTATAAATCCACCAAATCCTGTTAAATTTCCTCCTATTGTTTTTAAACCGGATGTTGGAAACCATCCTAGTTTTATAGAGAAAATGTATATGAGACCAAGACCAAAGAAAAAAGAAGGTATTGATATTCCTATAAAAGAAAAAACTGTTAGTCCATAGTCTGATTTAGTATATCTATTTGTTGCAGAGTAAACCCCAAGGGGAACTCCTAAAGAAAAACTTATAGTAAAAGCTGTCAAAGTTAGCAGTAATGTTGCAGGTAGCCTTTCAATTATCATTTCTGAAACAGGTTTCTGTGTTTTAACACTATATCCTAGATTTCCTTTAGTTATTTCTTTAATCCAATTAAAATACTGTACAACAACTGGTTCATTTAATCCCAAGTTTTCTTCAGCTCGCTGTATTTCTTCTGGTGAAATTTTAGGATCTATCATAGTCTCAAGAGGACTTCCCGGTGCAAGTTGCATTATTGCAAATGTTAGTAGAGTTATTCCTATTATTACAGGTATAGCTTGAATAATTCTTCTTAATATGTAGTTGCCCATATTTACCTCCTATCTTAATTATTAATTAACACAATTCCTTCTTGTCTCTTACTTAAAAACTCCGCTCCATTTTCCTTAACCAATATATTTTCTTCTGTCAGTATACTGTAATCATCTTGTCTTAAAATAGTAGGTTCTAATGTAAAAACCATACCCGCTTCAATTTTTCCATAAGGCGCTTTTCCGTATCTTTCCCACTTTGGTCCTAGTAATGTTCCTCCATCATGTGTAGCTCTACCAATTTGATGTCCAGTTGCGTGAGTAATTTCAGGCATTCCTTTACTTGTCAGATGCTCCCTAGCAATTTTATCAATTTCATAACCTTTCATTCCAGGTTTAATAGTTTTTTTAGCTTTGCTTATAGCTTCATATACAGCCTTAAATGAATCTTCCATTAATTTTGGAGCCTTATTCTCTCCTTTTTTTAAGAAATAAGCAGTTCTAGCAATATCTGACACATATCCTTCATAGTTTACACTAAAATCCATTATTAAAAAATCTCCTCTTTCTATTACAGCATCTCCTGGATCTCTATGAGCTATTCTTTCTTTTAATACCATAGGCATCGTTAGTTCCTTAGTTAATCCATTTACTACATTTCTTTTTTCCATTTCTTCAATAAATATCTGACCTACTTCATATTCAGTTAAACCTACTCTGAGCCTTTTAAATACTTCTTCGTAAATATCTATGGTTATATCTATAGCTTTTTTAATTCTATTAATTTCTTCTTCTGTTTTTATACTTCTTAGCTTTGAAAGAAAATCTTCTGATGAAACAAATCTATTTGAGTATTCCTCTCCTAATACTTTTTTTAACCATCTATACCTACCTTCTGTCAATCCATCACATAAATTATCATTTTTCGAATAATTTAAAGCGATTTTATTTGGATTTATTTTTTCAACTAAATTTTTTAATTCTTTTTCTAAACCTTCATCATATTTAATTACTTCGTCGAATAAACCACTATCTTCACTTTCCTGTGCATCAATTTTACTGCATAAGGAGTATTTCCCTCCATCTTTAGTAAATATAAATGCAGACCTACCTACAGTTTTTATACCTGTAATAAGTGGTAGTGAAGGATCACTTCCTTCACTTGAGTAGATAATCCACATGTCTATATTTTCTTCATGTAGATATTTTATACTTTGCATTATTTTTTCTTTATTAACATTACTCATAATATTATCATCCTTTGTAGTTATTTATTTCTAAAATACTTTCATATAATACTTTTAATCCGAATTTTAAAGACTCAATTGAAATACATTCATCAATATTGTGGACTTTTTTTAAAACTTCTTCAAAAGGAAGATCTGATAGTACTGGTGTGAACCCATATATGCTTCCTTTCATAAATCTTCCATCTGTTCTACCTAGAGCAATAATCGGAACTAATTTTGCTTTTTCTCCATATTTAATAGAGTTTTTTTCAAGAATTTTTATAAACTTATTATTAAAGTCACTTTGATAACCTTCTTCAAAATTTATAATTTCCCAATTTACATTTAATCCTTTTAGTATTTCTTCTATTTTATTTGAAATCTCTTTTTTAGTAAAAACCGGCAAAAATCTTATTTCAACTTCACATTCAACTTTTTTCTGTATAACATTTATAGATTTACCTACATCTAGTTTTTTTACAGTTACAGAATTGTTATTTATATACTCGTACAAATCCTTAACCGTTTTATTATCGATGTCTTCACCTATTATTTTTTTGAAAAACTTTGCTGCAGAAGTTGATTTATTTTTTAATTCAAAATCCAATATTCTACTGATAACTTTGTTCATTATCAATAAAGCTTGTTCTTTTGGTGGGGATGAAGGATGTCCACTTTTTCCATAAGTTTCAAATTTTATTGTACAAGAACCTTTTTCGCCAGCAGTAATTATTCTAAATACTTCATCTTTGTTTTCAATTATAAAACCTCCACCTTCACTTATAACTATGCCATCTTTAATAAAACTTGGATAATTTTTTCTTATAAAATCCATTCCATATTTACTTCCATTTTCTTCATCTGCTGATACAATTAAAATTATATCTCTATCAAGTTCAATATTATTTCTACTAATTAATATCATTATCATTATTTCTGTAGCTGTTAAATTTTTTGTATCAAGTGCTCCTCTCCCATAAATATATCCATTTTCTTCATGAGCTTTAAAAGCAGGGAACTTCCATGATTTACTTGCCTTAACAACATCTATATGGGAGAGGAGTATTATTGGTTTTTTATTGGTTTTTTTGCCTTTTATTTCGGCTATTAAATTTCCTCTATTCTCGCTACTCATAATAATCTGCGAATTTATTTTTTCCATATCTAGAATTTTTTTTATGCTTTTAATTGCTGCAAGTTCATTGCCTGGTGGATTAGTTGTATCTATCCTAATTAATTTTTTAAATATATTAATTAATTCTAATTCGTTTTCGTAATTAATAATTTTATTATCCATAAATAATTCCAATTAACATTTAATTAAGTAAAGTTCTTTTTGTCTTCTACTTAAAATTTCTATAGAATTATCATTCACTAAAATATTTTCTTCTACTAACATACATGGAAGATTATTATCCTGTATAACTGTTGGCTCTATAGCATATAACTCGCCTGGCTTAATTATTCCTTCAACTGCAGGTCTTTTTGTTTTTTTCTTAGGTCCTAAAATAGTCCCTCCATCATGACACTCTTTTCCTATCTGATGACCTACTGAATGCCTAACAGTTGGATATCCACCATCTTCTATAACTTTTCTTCCTACAGCATCTACTTCAAATCCTTTTTTTCCAGCTGAAATATAATTAATTGTTTCAGTTATAGCATTGTAAGCAGTTTCAAAAGCTTTCTGTACGTCTTCTGGGGGTTTGGTTTCATTTTTTCTCAAAAAATAAGCTGTTCTTGCTATATCAGAAACGTAACCTTTGTATTTAACACTAAAATCCATAATCAGAATATCTCCTGATTCTGACTTGGTTTCACCAGGTTTTCTATGAGCTAAGCCTGCTCTAACAAGACATACTATCGGAGGATCATAAGAATCTCCAATTCCGCTTGTAACATTTCTTTTTTTCATTTCTTCAATAAATATTTCGGATATTTCTTTTTCTGTCATTCCACATTGAACTTTTTGAAAAACTTCATCGTATATATCATTTGTTATAACTACAGCTTTTTTTATTCTTTCTATTTCAGTTTTTGTTTTTATACTTCTAACTTCTTTAAGTATATCTTCACTTGAAGTTTCTATCTCTCTCAATCTTTCTTTCCCTATCATATCTTCTAATATAAGATAAAGACCTACTGTAAGTCCATCACAAAGATTATCTTCTTCTGAAATGTTAAGTGCTAATTTATTTGGACTTAATTTTTTTAATACTTTTAGAAAATCATCTTTAATGCTTGCTTCATACATTATAACTTCATCAAATATGCCCGACTCTTTATACTTACCCATATCACTTTCAGAAGTTATAACAATATGTTTTTTATTTCTGTTAATAAATATTGCAGCTAAGTGTATCGTTTCTGCTCCTGTTAAAAATGGCACATTAGCATCAGATCCCTCTCTAGCAAACAATAACAAAGAATCAATTTTTTTCTTATGAAGAATATTTTCTACTTGTTTAATTTTTTCTTTTGGAATACTATATCTTTCTTCTAACATATTTACTCCTTTTTACTTATTTTTTTAATTTTATAAATGAGTTTAACAATATCTTAATTCCAAATACTAGAGACTCCTTTGAAATCCTTTCGTTACACCCATGTACTAAAGGAATTATTTTATCAAATGAATCTTCCTCAACGGTAGGTGAAAATCCGTACACTGTAGAACTGTAATTTTCTAAAAATCTTCCATCACTACCTCCTGAAGAAACAAAAGGTAAGAGCAGATTTTTACTATCTATTTTTTTTATTTCTTCCTCGAAAATATCAAATAATTTATTGTCAGTACTTGATTTAAATCCTTTATTAAAGGTGATAATTTCATATTTTGCATCGGTATCTTTTATTAATTCTTCTATTTTTTCTGCTACCATATCTTGATTAACGTCAGGTAAAGTTCTTACATCTATTTCAAAATAAGTCTCATTTTCAATGTCTAGATCTTTTCCTGCCTTCCAAATAGTTATAGTAAATGTATTATTAATCATACTATTAAGCATATTACCTATAAAACTATTTCCATTTTTTTTAATAAGTTCAATTTTTTCATCTATATCAAATATATTTTTATTTTCAACTTCACATAATTCAAATAGGTTATTAATTAATTCAAGAGTATTTTTAGGTATTTCTGTTTTCCAGTTTAATCCTGCTATTCTTTCTATTAATTTAGTACATTTTTTTAAATTACTATTTCTTTTATAATAAGGGTTATCTAATTTTTCTTTTTCAAACCAAATTTTTATATGTCCGTGGCCTTTTTGACCTGATTCGATTAAATAAACAGTTTTTCCATTTATTCTTATTGGAAACCCACCACCCTCACTTATAATATAGGAATCCTTAAACAAATTTTTGTTTTCTTCTAAAAACTTTTTAAATCCAAAATTACTTCCTCTTTCTTCATCAGAAGTAGCAATCATTATTATATTTTCATTTAACAAATTATGTCTTTTTATTAAAATCATTACCATAAGCTGCATTACTGTAAGTTGTTTAGTATCTAGTGCACCTCTTCCATGAATAAATCCATCTTTTATTATTCCTGAAAAAGGATTATATTCCCATTCTTCTTCTTGTGCTGAAACAACATCTAAATGGGATAAAAATATCTCAGAAGATTGAAATGTGTCATCTAAAGATATTATTATATTCCCTCTATTTGGTGCTGTTTCATAAATTTTAAAATGTAATTTTTCTTTTTTACATATATTTTCTAAAATTCTTATTAAATCCATTTCATTTCCAGGTGGATTAGAAGTGTTTGTTTTTATAAAAACTGATAACATTCTAGAAGCTTCTTCTTCTACTTCATCCCAATTAATCATATTTTACCTCTTTATTCTTAAACATTTTACATAGGATGCTGATATCAGCATCCTATGTATTAATTTTATTGTTCTAAATACCATTCTTCTGCTTTGAAAGTAACTCCTCTAAAATCAGGAGCAAAATCTTTTACCTTGTCATTAGCAACAAATAAGCTGTATTGACTATATATTGGTATCCATGGTTGTTCTTCTGATAATCTCTCTCCTATTTCCCAGAATATTTCCTGTCTTGCTTCTTGATCAACTTCTTTATATTGTTCATTTAACATTTCATCCATTTCTGGATCTGAGTATCCACAGAAATTATATCCATTAGGAGGCATGAATGCTGAGTGAAAATAAGGTCTATACTCATCCGGATCGGCTTCAACACCAAATCCTAAGATATAAGCATCAAAATCTTCTGCCTCAACTTCTCTTTGTTTACCATCTTTTGTTTGTGGTAAAAGTTTAGTTACTAAAGTTGGAAAATCAAGCTGTTGTAATTCAACCTTAACTCCAATTTCTTCCCAATCTTGTTTTAATAATACTGCTGTTCTTTCTCTTTCTTGCTTTCCAGTAGGTACTTCTAAAGTAAACCCTAGAACCTTTCCATCTCTTTCATAGTATCCATCGTTATTTTTTTCAAAACCTGCATCTTGAAGAAGTTCTTCGGCTTTTTCTGGATTATAATTATATTCCGTTATATTAGGGCTATGTGACCAGTGATTACTAGGAAAAGCATCATGTTCTACTTTACCATACTCACCAAGAACACTTTGAACTATAAGATCTTTGTTCATTCCATATGCTAATGCCTGTCTAACTTCAAGTTCATCAAAAAATTCATTTCTTAAATTAAATCCAATATAATAAACAGATAGCATACTTTGAAGTTTTATTTCTGCAAAATCAAGACTAGATACAGATTCTACTTCTGCTACAGGTATAGGAGCTATATCCACTTCATTGTTCATAAATGCTGCTAACATTGTATTTACATCTCCAAATCTATATATTAATCCATCTAGCTTCGGTTCACCTTTAAAATATTCATCGTTAGCTTCTAATTCAATATACTGTCCAGTTTCCCATTCTTTAAATTTAAATGGTCCTGTTCCTATAGGTGCTCTATTAGTATCATGCTTTGCCCATTCTGCTGGCGAAATTTCTCCTAAAATATGCTCAGGAAGTACTCCGATAAATAGACTTGCTAAAAAAGGTGCATAAGGTTCTTCTGTAGTTATTTTTATTGTGTATTCATCTATTATCTCTATACCTTCAATACTATCAGCCTCTCCATTTCTATATGCTTCAGCACCTAGAATAGGTGTTACTCTACTGGTACTTCCTGCATCGTATTCTGGATGAGCCATTGATCTTAGTGTAAATGCAACATCATCTGATGTGAAAGGTTCCCCATCGTGCCATTTTACATTTTCATGTAGATAAAAGGTATAAGTCTTTCCATCTTCTGTTATGTCCCAACTTTCTGCTAAATCTCCAACCATTTCTAGTTCTTCATCAGGAATTACAAGAGAGTTATAAATCATATGAGTTACATTAGTATCTGATGTTGTAGGCCATATAATAGAATTAAGATTTCCTGGTTCGCTTTCTCCTGCAATTTTTAAAACACCACCGTATTCTACTTCATCATTTCCTGAAGTACCCTCGTTTTCTTGTTCTTCTTCTGGTTCATTTTCTCCAGATGGATCTTCTACCGGTTCTTCAGGTGCTTCATTAGTACAACCCGCTAATCCTAAAGTCATTACTAATGAAATAATTAAAATAATAGTTATAAATTTTTTCATTTTATTCCCTCCATTAATTTTTATTAAAACGATTTTAATCGTTTTTTACTTTTCTAAACTTTTCAATCCTTCTTCTAGTCTATCTAATCCTTCTTTTAGTAGTTCTTTACTCGTTGAAAAACAAATTCTTACATGTCCTTTAGCACCTGGACCAAAAAACTTATCGGATCCAGGTATTATAGAAAGCTTAAATTTTTCTTTTATGTATTTTACAAATTCTTCGCTTTCCATTCCAGTTTCTTTAATATCCGGAAATAACAAAAATGTGGCTTCTGGTTTCTCGCATCTAATATTAGGCATTTTATTTATTCTTTCAACTGCATAATCCCTATTATCTTCTAAATGTCTAATAAATTCTTCAAGCCAATAATAACTTTTATCCATACAAGATATAATTGCTATTTGTGATAAAGATGTTATTCCTCCTGCAGTAGTTAAAACCTCTGATTCTTGTAAAATACTGTCAAAAGCTTCTTTGTCATGAGCGTATATACACCCAGCTCTTAATCCAGCAATTCCAAAACTTTTAGAAAATCCAAAAACTGATAAGGTCTTTTTGTTCCTTTCTTTTCCTAACTCTAAGATACTGCGAAATTTGCTGTCAGAGTAAACTATATCAGCCCAAATTTCATCATTCATTATCCATAAATCATTTTCTTCAGCAACTGTTAACAACTTATCTAAATCTTCTAAAGGATATACCTTTCCTAAAGGATTGTGAGGATTACATAAGCAAATCATCTTTGTTTTATCTGTAATATAGTCTTCTAGTTTATCAAAGCTTATGTTTCCTTTTTCATTTAACTCCATAGGAAATAATACTGGTTTTCCTCCTGCTGCTAATACTGACTCCTTGAATAAAAAATCTACCGGATCGAAAACTACTACTTCATCTCCTGGTTCCAGAACAGTTTTTGCTATAACAAACATTCCTCTCGCAGCACTGTCTATTGGTAAAACTAGTTCAGGGTCTACATTTTCATTTTTTCTTCTATTTAAAGCATTTGCAATACTTCTTTTGCATTTAGGAAACCCTGTTTTTGGTGTGTATGAAAAATAACCTTCTTTTATGTAATCAATAAGATCTTCTACTATTTCTGGTGCTACTGGAAAATCCGAATCTGCAGCAGTTAAAGGAATTACATCATCTTCTACCTCTGCCCATCTCATGTTATAGGCTCTCTCTTTTAAAACATTAAATTTAATTTTATCGTGTTCAAAAAATCCCATTCAATAACCTCCTTTCTTTAGTTATTTTTTTCTAATATGTGGTCAAGTAATAATCTTTCTAACCCAAATTTATCTTTGTTTCTAATACATTCAATTAAAGTATCATAATCTTTAATTAAACTTTCTTTTGATACTCCTAATTTTTTCTTTAAAACCATTAACCTTATGCTTAAATATAAATTTCTTTTCATTAAATCTTCTGCGTACTTATTGTTACATAGTTCGTATGTTATTTCATGAAATTCTATATCAGCCGACAAAACACTCATGAAATCTTCCTTCAGTTCCTGTATTTTTTTTTGTACTTTTTTTAATCTATCAATTTCTTCATCTCCGGAATTTATAATTATTTGCTCACTTAAAAACTTAATAAAATATAATCTTAAATCTTTAAGCTTATCCATGTCTTCTATATTTAGGTTAGTTACAAGCATTCCCTTTCTGGGCAAAATTCTTATATAACCTTCATAAGAAAGTCTATTTAATGCTTCTCTAATAGGAGTCTTTCCTAAATCTAACTCTTTCATAAGTTCCGATACATTAATTTCTTGTCCGGGTTTAAGCTTAGTTAGTACTATCATTTTTCTAATTTTTTCATAAGCTATTTCACTATCTTTCATTTTTCACACCCTTCTTCTAATTAATTATTACACTGATATATCAGTGTAATAATAGTATAATAACATTATTATTTCTTTTATTCAATAATTTTTTTACTAGATTTAAATATTTAACCAAAAAAAATTACAGTTACATAACTGCAATTTTTTGTTAAAATATATTATCTATAAAACTCTTTTATTTTTTCACATATATATTCTACCTGTTTATAAGAAAGATTGTAATACATAGGTAATCTCAAAATTCTAGAGCTTTCAAATGTTGTATATCTATCTACTCCTCTAAACTCCCCAAATATTTTACCTGCTCTTGAACTGTGTAGAGGAACATAGTGAAATACAGACTTTATATCATTTTCAAATAAGTAAGTGATAAGATTATCTCTCTCTTTTAAATCACTAACCTTTATGTAAAACATATGACCGTTGTGGGTAGAATACTCAGGTATATAAGGTAATTCTATTAAATTTCTTTCTTTTAACTCATTAAGTTTATCGTAATATAAGTTCCAAATCTTTAATCTTTTTTTGTTAATTTTTTCTTTATTTTCCAACTGATAGAGTAAGTAGGCGGCATTAGTATCTGCCATAGCAAATGAAGAACCAATATCTATCCAAGAATATTTTTCTACTTCTCCTTTAAAAAATTTACTTCTATTAGTCCCCTTTTCAAAAATAATTTCTGCTCTCTCTATAAGCTTTGAATTATTTATACTTACAGCACCACCCTCACCGGCAGAAGTGTAGTTTTTCGTTTCATGAAAGCTGTAGCAACCTATATCTCCTATAGTACCGAGATATTTGTTATTATATTTACTCATAACTGACTGCGCTGCATCTTCTACAACAAAAATATCATTATCAGAAGCTATCTTTGAGATTTTATCCATATCTGGAGATAATCCTGCATAATGCACAGGTACTATTACCTTTGTTTTTTCAGTTAAAGCTGATTTTACAAGTTCCTCATCCATATTCATTGTCTCTGGCTTTACATCAACAAATATAATTTTACTACCTCTTAATGCAAAGGCATTTGCTGTTGAAACAAAGGTGTATGACGGCATTATAACCTCGTCACCTTCATTCACATTACAAAGTAAAGCAGCCATTTCCAAAGCATCTGTCCCGGAAGATGTAAGTAGGATTTTATTAGAGTTAAATTCTTTTTCCATCAGCTTTGATACTTTTTTTGAAAATTCTCCTCTCCCTGATATATGCTTTGATTCTACAGCTTTTTTCATGTATTCTAATTCTTTTCCTATAAAACAAGGTTCGTTAAAAGGTATCATTTATATATATCTCCTGCAAGGTCTTTAAGTTTTTGAATTTTCAAAACCTTTACTATTCTTCTGTTACGTTTTATAATTCCTTCATCTTCTAGTTCTTTTAATGCTCTATGAAGATGTCTGTAGGTAGCTCCTAAATATTCAGCTATTTCTTTAAAACTATCCTTTAATATAATTTCTTTTCCTCCTGTATAGTGAATCCATAAAAAACTTGCAAGTCGATTTTTTAAAGGATAAAGTAAATTGAAAGCACTCTGAGATGAAAGATCATTTAGCTTATCGCTTAAGGTACTTATAACATATCTTAAAAAAGGAGGATAATTAATAGCTTTTTCTCTTAACAAATCAATAGAAATACTTAAAAGGTATGAATCGGTTATAGCATCAACTGGATTGGTTACTCTTTCTTTCTTGAAAAGTTCAACTTCTCCTATTGAATCAAATTTTGTATAAAAACTTAAGAGTAAAGATCTTCCATTTTCCTGAAAAGATGAAACCTTTAGTTTTCCTTCTACAAAAAAATAGAATTTATCTAATTCCTGACCTGCCTGAAGTATGTTTTCTCCTCCCTCAAATTTTACAAGTACAAGCTCATCTACTAAATCTCTTGGTAGTATATTTTGTATATTATACTTTTTAATGTACCTTTCCTTTCTTCCCTTCTGTTCAATTATTTTCATAAGTTCCACCCCTGTATTATATTAAATTTTATCATATTATTATTTTTAATTAAATAGGACAAATGTCATAATGTCATTTTTTTTATTATGCTATCATATAATTGCTAGTAAATTATTAGAAGGAGACTACATGGTAAAAATAACAGCCTTTTTATCCGGTGTTTTAATGATATTTGTAAATTATGCAAACAGTATGATGGCAGAAAGTTCTTCTGTATTTTTTGCAACATCCTACTATCACATCGGAGGATTTGTTTTACTTTCATTGATTTTATTATATAAAAAAGAAAGCTTTATTAATTTAAAAGACCTTGAATTAAAATATTATTTACCTGGTATTTTCAGCGTCTTTACAATTCTTATTGCATCTTTTGTCATGCCGGTAATCGGTTCAACTATGCTTATAGCTTTTAATCTAATAGGACAAACTATTACTTCAAATCTTATAGATCATTTTGGTCTATTAGGTATGAGAAAAAGTCCTTTAGAAAAAAGAAAATTAATTGGATATTCTATTATACTTTTAGGTATAGTAATTATGTTTCTATAGAGGTGACCAATGTTATATTATATTTTAGCTTTATTTATGGGTGTCATAGTAGTTATAACCCCTGTGCTCAACGGCCAACTTACACTTAAAACATCTACTTTTAAAACAGCTCATCTATCATTTATGGTAGGTGCTGTTTCAGCTACGTTAATTTTGATAGTATTTGGAAATTCCTTATTTGGTACAAATTTCCTTTCAGATATAGATCCAATATACTACTCTAGTATTGTATTTGGAATTTTTCTAATACTTTTAATGAATTACTACGCCTCAAGACTTCCTGCTTTTTTAATAGTAATAATACCCTTTGTTGGTCAAACCGTTATGGGTGTCTTTGTTGACTATTATTTAATAGATAAATTCAGTCTTAAGAAGTTAATAGGAGCCGTAGTAATACTTATAGGTCTTTATATAAATTCTATGGTAGAAAAAAATCATCTGAAAAAGCAACTTAAAAAAGAAAATCAATCCTGATTTTCTTTTTCTTTATTCTTCTGCTCCTTTTCTTCTTTTCCTTCATTTTCTTTAACTTCCTTAATTTTTTTTCTTTCTTTCTTCAATTTATTCTTTTCTCTTTTCAACTTATCTTTAGCTCTTACTTCAGGATTTTTTCTTGAATATATTAGGAAAAATATAATCATCAATGAAAATGTAATTAGAGATACATAGCAAAGTGCTATTCCGAAAAAATCAGGACATGTTCCTTTAGATACCATTTCTTTAAATGAAAATATTACTGCTAGAACTAATCCTACTGCACCACCTGGAATAAAAACATACCCCGAACCCTTATCCATTTTTGTAGATAAAAAAGTAAGCAAAAATGCTAACAGCACTATGTAACATGCGGGAATTCCAAATATATTAGGGCAGTAATCCCCCTGAATCAAGTTTCTAATAGATAGATATATAGAAAAAACTATCCCTACTATTGAAATATATCTGTTTGTTTTCTTTAGATAATAACTCATTAACTACCTCTCTTTTATATCTTCGACTTATTATTTATTTATACCCATTATTTTAATTATAATAACTACAATTCTAAGGTGAATTTAATTTCTTTTTCACTTTCTTCAGCATATATGCTACCTCCAATTTTCTCTAAATTGGTTTTTGCTATGTAAAGTCCTAATCCTTCACCTTCCATATCCTTACTATTTACTCCTCTGAAGTAAGGATCAAAAATTCTATCTAAATCAACCATATTTACATTTTCTATACTATTTGCTACGGTAAGTTTAACATCATCTTTTTTCGAAAGCTTAATTTTAACCTTACCAAATTTTTCAGTATATTTATAAGCATTAGTTATAATATTGTATATGATTTGATCGATTACTCCTTTATCAGTGTTTATTATTATATTATTCTGTATATCTTTTTCTATTTCTATATTTTTTTGCTTAAATTGAAGTTCCATTCCTCTTATTATTTTTTCTAATTCTGTTGATAGATTAAATTCTTCTTTATCTAATTTCTTCTCATCTTCATCTGTTAGAACATCATCTATGTTTTCTAATATTTTTGTTAGGTTTTTTAATTCTTTACTGCAGGTTTCAAGTCTGTCCTTATCTACATCTATTACACCGTCCATAATTCCTTCGATATTTGTCCTTAAAATAGTAATGGGTGTCCTTGCCTCATGAGTGATTCTATCTGCTTTTTCTCTTCTTATCTTTTCTTTCAACTTCAATTTTATAGATAATTCTTTTAAAGTTTTTTGTATGTCTTCAATTTCTTTTATTTTTGATTTTTCAATATCTAAATTCTTATTTTCAGATATATCCACTGCATATTCAGATGTTTTTTTCAAATCTTTTGATAAGTATCTACTTGATAAACTTGTAATAAAAATTCCTATAATAATAGCAAAGATTCCGGACATCATAGTTCCTCTTCTTAATGCTATTTTAAATAAATCTACCGTTTCAGTATCTGTAATATCACCGGATCTTAATATTACAAGATATCCAATTCTACTTTCATTGTAGCTAATCTCAAAAACATCTCTTTCTAAGTCGTTCATCATATTCATCATGTTTCCGTGCATAGTTCTCATATTTGTTCTTGATTCAAGAACTACTTTTTCATTCTCATCTAAAATAACTATCTGGCTTATAGGTTCGCTGACAAAATTATCTACTTCATACTTTTCACTTTCTCTAAAATCTTCATCTGTTATCATTTTTTTAGAATAATCAATTATTTCATTTATTTTATTGCTGTAAGACTCTTCCAAATAACCTTCAAAAAGTCTATCAATAAAAGAAGTTGAAATAAATGAATTTACTATTATAACCAGTAAAATAACTACTCCAATTATTATTAAAAGATGTTTTTTAATTGTCATCTTCATCTCCCCCAAAAATATAACCTGCACCGTATTTTGTTTTAATATATTCAGGTTCTCTGCTGCTTATTTCTATTTTATGTCTTATTTTTTTTATATGAGAATCAATAGTTCTGTCAAAACCTTCGTAGTCGTAGCCGAAAGCTTTTTCGATAATTGTTTGCCGCGTCATGACCTGTCCTATGTTTTCAAAAAATATTTTTAAAATTTCAAACTCTTTTGAAGTTATATCTATTTCCTTATCTTCTTTAAAAAGCAACTGCTTATCTATATCTAATTTTAAATCTTTATAAACGATATAATTGGACCTGTTGTAGCTTTTATAGACTCTCTTAATAATTACATTAAC
Organism: uncultured Clostridia bacterium; assembly: GCA_964574015.1. Lineage (GTDB taxonomy): Bacteria > Bacillota > Clostridia > Tissierellales > Dethiosulfatibacteraceae > UBA8670. The sequence goes on from CAZNLP010000011.1 coordinate 25,887, forward strand.
TCTTCTAACCAGTTCTTTGGGGCTAAAAGGCTTAACTACATAATCATCTGCACCTAAATCAAAACCTTTTAATCTATCTTCTTCCTTGTGTTTTGCTGTAAGAAAAATTACAGGTACATTTGATATGTTTTTCAATTCATTCATTACCTGTATTCCATCTATTCCTGGCATCATTATGTCTAAAACAACTAAGTCCGGCTTAAATCCGTTGAATTTTTCCAACCCTTCTGTTCCATTCTCAGCTAAATATACAGTGTATCCTTCTTTTTCTAAGTATTTACCTACAACTTCTCTTATATCTTTTTCATCTTCAATAATTAGCACTTTATATGCCATAATACTACCCCTTCTCAAAAATCTATCTTCATTATATCATACTACAATGATAAAAAAATAGGCTTTATAAAGCCTATTTTTTCAACATCTCTCTTTTTTTGTTATATTCTTCTTCAGTTATTTCACCTTTTATATATTTCATTTTCAGCATTTCAAGTAAATCTTCATTATTTGTATTGTTTGTATTGTTCTTCTTATATAACTTGTATATTAAAAAAGCTACAATTACTATTACCAGCAGCCCTAATACTCTACTTCCCCAGAAAAACCAGGGGTTAAACATATGACCTGAATTAAAAAAGAATCTTCCTCCGTGCATAAACATTATATTACCTCCTTTATTTAAGTACATCTTTCATTCTTATATATTCTTCTTCTGTTATTTCTCCTTTTACATATCTTTCTTTTAACTTATCTACAGGATCCTCCGACTTGTTTATAAAATCAAATCCCTTTTCTTTGTATATTAGATAAATTACTACACCTATAAGTATCAATCCAATAAACATAATATCATCTCCTTTTCTTCAATTCTTATTATATATACAAATTATGAAAGAAATATGACAGTATATTTTTTTATATTTAGGGTAACTTTAAAATAGCGACTAAAAATAAAGGAGAAGATTTTATGAAATTGTTTGAAAAATTTAAAATTAAAAATTTAGAGTTGAAAAATAGATTTGTTATGCCACCTATGTGTATGTATTCTGCTGAAGAAGATG
>CAZNLP010000012.1:0-26627 GCA_964574015.1 uncultured Clostridia bacterium
TTTGGAAGAAGTAAAATTAAAAGTTAGGGAAATCCTAAATGAAAATAGCAGTAGTTAGTGATACTCACCATAGGACTAAATTGATTATAAATAAACTTAAAGAATTAAATAATTTAGATAAAGTAATACATCTTGGAGATATTGTAAAAGATGCTTATAAAATTGAAGATGAATTAGATATTGAAGTTCTAAAAGTAAGGGGAAATTGTGATTTTAATGCTTTCGATGAAGAAGAAGAAAAAATTATTCATTTGAATAACAGAAAAATTTTAATGACCCATGGACACAAATACAATATAAAGGTCGATTTAAATAGACTATACTACAAGTCAAAAGAAATAGAAGCGGATATAGTTTTATTTGGTCATACTCATATGCCTTATAATGAGGTATTAAATAATACATTGTTCTTTAATCCTGGAAGCCCTACTAATCCAAGATCTCAAGAAGGTAAAACCTATGGGATTATACAAATAAATAAAAAAATAGAAGCTTCTATATTTAAGCTTTAAAAAAAACACCCTAGGGTGTTTTTTTAATCTTCGTTGAGCTCACTTACGGTCATTTCTTCCTCTATTTCGCTGTAAATTGTAAACTTATCATATCCCTGTTCATAAAGTCTATTAAGTTGTTTACCCATTTTATTTCTTCTTTCATATAATCCAACTATATACTTTTCATCTCTAAATCTATCGGCAGCCTTTATAACTGAGGCATAGTTATCTTTTTCATCGTACAACATAACAAGTTTTTCTTCTCCAGGCACTTTGAAATTACCTTCTATAAGTTGATTTGCTAATCTTTCAAAACCTATAGAAAAACCTATAGCCGGTATTTTTTCTCCAATGAAATTACCAATCATTTCATCATAACGACCACCACCTGCTATTGAATAACCTAAATCTTTATATGCAATTTCAAATATAGAACCTGTGTAGTACCCCATTCCTCTAACAAGTGTAAAATCAAAAATTATTTCATAATTATTTTCTCTTATGTCGTTAATAGAATTTACAACTGATTCTATTTCAGTAATTACTTTTTGGGATACTCCATATTTAGGTAAAACGTCTAATCCCTTCTCATCAATTATTGATAGTGCATCCATTAAATTGAATATCTTGTTTTTATCGTACTCTTTTTTTGTAAGTTCATTTTTGATACCATCTTTGCCTATTTTATCTAATTTATCTAATGTGATACATACGTTTTCAAAATTTTCTTCTTGAAAACCACATTTAAGAATAACATTTTTTAAAATTCTTCTATCATTTATTCTAATAACAAAATCAGTCACATTTAGTTTAGTTAAAGCTTTTGCTGTTGTTGAAATTAGTTGAATTTCAGCCATTTTTGTATCATCGCCTATGATATCTATATCACACTGCTTAAAACTCCTGTATCTACCCTTTTGAGCTCTTTCTGCTCTAAAAACATTTCCGACCTGCATTGCTTTAAACACCATAGGTAAGTCAGCTCTACTATTACAATATAATCTACTTAATGGCACAGTTAAATCATACCTTAATCCTAAATCTGTTAATTCATCGATTTCTATAGGATCTTTATTTAATGCTTTTTTGAGTTTTTTTCCTCTTTTTAATATTCTATATATTAACTGAAGATTGTCTCCACCTTCACTTCCAAGCAGTCTTTCTATATTTTCTACAACTGGAGTTTCTATAAGTTGGAAACCGTCTTTCTTATATGTGTTTACTATAATACTCTCTATATAATCTCTTATTTCTTTTTCATTAGGCATGAAATCCCTCATACCTTTAGATGGATTAACGTTTACATTCATAAAAAACCTCCTATAATTCAAATATATTGTATGTATTTTCTTTTAAATCAATATAAAGCATTTTATTTCTTAATAAGTCACCTTTATCAGTTAAAAGCTTAATAAGTTCACTTACTTCAATAGAGGCAACTAATGATGCTAAAAAAGGAAGGTTACCCATTGGTTCTTCAGGGGTTATTTCGTCGCTTTTTTCCTGATAGATTTTTGATATGGTTTTGTCTCCAGGCATAATTAGGGAAACTTGACCGTACCATCCTCCGATAGCTCCATGGATTAATGGTATTTCATTCTTTTCCGCGAACTCTTCCAATAAAAATCTTGTTTTTACGTTATCTACGGCATCAATAATACAGTCAACATTTTTAGGGATAATATTATCTATGTTTTTTTTAGTAATTATATTTTTTAAACCTGTGAAATCAACATTAGGATTTATTAACTCTACTCTATGTTTGGCTTCGATAACCTTAGATAAACCTAAATTTTCAGAATTTGATAATAACTGTCTATTTAAATTAGATTCATCAAAAATATCACCATCTACAGCTGTTATTTTTTCAATACCTATTCTGCTTATGCTTTCTAAAATGTTTCCACCTAAACCCCCACAACCTATTAGGCAGACATGACTTTTATTGAGTTTTACTACGTCACTTTCTGATAAAGCATTTAGATTCTTTATATATCTTTTTTCCAAAAAAATCACCTTTCATATAAAACTATAATATAGTATAACATAAGTTTTTATTTTTTAAAAAAATAATTTATTTTTACATATTATTATTTATGATATACTAAATGTATAATACTAAAAAAAGGGTGAAATAATGAAAGATTACGGTTTTATAAGAGTTGCAGGAGCAGTACCTAATGTAGAAGTGGCAGATATAGATTATAATAAAAATGAAATTATAAAAATTATTGAAAAAGCACATAAAGAAAGTATAGATATACTTGTTTTTCCAGAGTTATCTTTAACTGGTTATACAAGTGGAGATTTATTTTTTCAAAATATTTTATTAGAAAAAACATTAAAATCTATTGTAGAAATAAAAAAAGAATCTAAAGGTAAAGAGATGTTGATTTTTATTGGTGCACCTTTATATAAAGACGGCAGCCTTTACAATACTGCAGTTGCAATAAATAATGGCAAGTTATTAGGTGTTGTACCAAAATCTTTTATACCTAATTACAATGAATTTTACGAAAAAAGATGGTTTTCTTCAGGTAAAAACATAAAAAATTCAAAAATTACAATAGAAGAAGAATCTATACCTTTTGGTACTGATATCCTATTTAAATATGATAAATTAAGTTTAAAAATAGGAGTAGAAATCTGCGAAGATTTATGGGCTCCTATTACACCAAGTCAGGAACATTCTATAAATGGAGCAAATCTCATTGTTAATCTTTCTGCTTCGAATGATATTGTAGGCAAGAGTATATTTAGAGAGCAGCTTGTATCTCAGCAATCAGCTAAATGTATTTCAGGATATGTATATTCTTCGGCAGGTTACGGTGAGTCAACTACAGACCTAGTATTTGGAGGAAATGTAATTATTTCTGAAAATGGAAAAATTATAGAAAATGATAAAAACTATTCTTTAGAAGAAAAGTTAATATATAATGAAATAGATATAAAAAAAATAAACAATGATAGGATAAAAAATACTGTTTTTGGTGACAGCATAAAATTTAATGAAAATTATAAACTTATAGATATTGAATTAAATAAAAAAAGTAATTATGAGTTAAAAAGGTCAATTAATCCCTATCCTTTTATTCCAGATAATGAAAAAGACATCGAAGAAAGATGTAGTGAAATTTTTAGTCTTCAGACAATGGCATTGGCAAAACGAATTCAACATATAGATGCTAAATCTTTGTTGATTGGAATTTCTGGAGGACTGGATTCAACTTTAGCATTGCTGGTATCAGTGCTAACAAGTGACTTACTAAATATAAACAGAAAATTTGTTAAAGGGATTACAATGCCTGGATTTGGAACAACCGAAAGAACTTATAAAAATGCGATAGGCTTGATGAAGGAATTAGGAGTTGATTATGAAGAAATAAGTATAAAAGATGCTTCTATTCAACATTTCAAGGATATCAAACATGATTTAAAAAACTACAATGTCGTTTACGAAAACACTCAGGCTAGAGAAAGAACTCAAATACTTATGGATAAAGCTAATCAGAGCAGTGGTATAGTAGTAGGGACAGGAGATCTATCAGAATTAGCATTAGGATGGGCTACTTATAACGGAGATCATATGTCTATGTACGGGATAAATTCTGGAATACCAAAAACCTTAATAAGATATGTTATTAAGTGGCTATCAAGAAATAAATTTAACGATGAAATAAAAGGAATCTTATTAGATATATTAGGAACACCTGTTAGTCCTGAATTATTACCACCTGATGATAGAGGCATAATTAAGCAAAAAACTGAAGAGGTTGTAGGGCCTTATGAGCTTCATGACTTTTTCTTATACCATACTGTTAGAAATGGTTTCGAACCAAAAAAAGTTTACTTATTAGCGCAATTAGCTTTTAAGAATATATATGATAAAGAGACTATTAAAAAATGGTTGAAAAATTTCTACAAAAGATTTATATCTCAGCAATTTAAAAGATCGTGCATTCCTGACGGACCTAAAATTGGAAGTGTAGCATTATCCCCAAGAGGTGATTGGAGAATGCCGAGTGATGCTTCAGTTAAATTATGGCTAAAGGAAGTTGAGTTACTATAAAATTAAGGAGTAGCCTCGAGGCTACTCCTTAATTTTATCCTCTTTCTATGGCGGTCAATCCTGTTCTCACTAACTCTATAATTCCAAAAGGTTTTACTAACTCTATGAAGGCGTTATTTTTTTCTTCATCTCCAGTTAATTCAACAGTTATAGATTTAGGTGAAATATCCACAGTTTTTCCTTTAAAAACGTTGGTCATTTGTATTATTTCATTTCTATTTTCAATAGCAGAAGAAATTTTTATAAACATAAGCTCCCGGCGTATTGATTTTTTAGATGTTAAGTCAGTTATTTTTATAACATTAACAAGCTTGTTAAGCTGTTTTGTTATTTGTTCTAATATTTTTTCATCACCGGTAACGGTTACTGTTATTCTTGATGTTTTTTGGTCCATTGTTTCAGCTACATTTAGAGAATCTATATTATATCCTCTGCGAGTAAACAATCCAGCTACCTTACTTAAGGTTCCGGAATAGTTTTCTACTAAGATAGCTAGAACGTGTATTTCGCCTTTCATAATCTACCTCCAGTAAAATTTGAATTAAGCAATTTCTATTTTTCTTTTTTCTAATTTTTTAACCTTTGTAGGCAATGTTGGAAACTTTGGATCTACCTTGCATTCTATAATACAAGGACCTTTTTTTGAGAAAGCTAATCTAAGTTTAGATTTTATTTCTTCATTATTGGTGATTTGTATTCCATTAATATCATAGGCTTCAGTTAATTTCATAAAATCCGGATTAAAACTAATTGATGTACTGTAATTATTGTTTTCTCCGTAGATTTCTTCTTGCATCTCCCTTACCATACCTAAACCATCATTGTTGAAAATGATTATTTTTATATCTAAATTATGTTCCCTTAATACTGCGAGTTCTCCAATTAACATTTGAGCTCCGCCTTCTCCAGACATTGCCACTACGGTTGAATTTGGTGATGAGAATTTTGAACCTACTGCAGCTGGTATACTATAACCCATAGTCCCCAGTCCACCAGAGGTAAAGAATTTTCTTCTTTTTGAAGCTTTGTAAAAATGAGTTGCCCAAATTTGATTTTGACCAACATCAGCTGTTAAAATAGTATCTTCTCCTATTAAATTAGAGACTTCTCTAACTACTAGGCATGGATTAACCTTATTAATATTTATATTTAAACTTAAAGCTTTTTCAAAATAAGATTCTCTTTCTTTCATAATTTTTTCAGTCCATTCTTTCCAGGTAGAATTAAAATCAAATTGGTTCAGGGCTTGAAGAACTCTTTTAGCATCTCCAACTATAGGAATATGAGTTTTCACATTTTTTCCGATTTCAGCTGGGTCTATATCTATATGTATAATAGATTGATTTTCGTTGAAAGAATATTTTGATGTAGTTCTATCTGCAAGTCGTGCACCTATTACAATTAATAAATCTGCCTTATTTAAAGCTCTATTAACAAATGGATACCCGTGTGAGCCTAACAATCCTGCAAAACAATCTGAATTATTGTCAAAACTATCTACCCCCATTAAAGAACATGCTACAGGTATACCGGTTTTCTTAATAAATTCTTCAAGTTCATCTCTCGAGTTTGAAGAAGCAATCCCTCCACCAACGCACACGAGAGGATTTTTAGATGAATTAATTTCTTTTACAGCCTTTTTTATCTGACGCATATTTCCTTCGTAGGTAGGTTTATAACCTCTTATATCTGTTTTTTCAGGATAAAGCAGCTCCATCTGTTCATTTTGAATATCTACCGGTAGATCGATTAGAACTGGACCTTTTCTTCCTGAATTAGCCAGGTAAAAAGCTTCTTTGATAAACTTAGGAAGATCTTTAGCTTTTTTAACGAGAAAATTATGCTTTGTAAAAGGCTCTGTAGCACCTATAATATCTGCCTCTTGAAACATATCAGAACCAATGCTTTTAGAATCTACCTGTCCGGTTATGATAACTAATGGAATAGAATCCATGTAAGCAGTTGCTATTCCGGTTATTAGATTGGTTGCCCCTGGTCCAGAGGTAGCAATGCAAACTCCAACTGAGTCATTGGCCCTTGCATAACCATTGGCCATATGTCCTGCAGATTGTTCATTTCTTACTAATATATGATTAATATTTGACTTTCTCAAGGCTTCGTAAACAGGCATGATTGCAGCCCCTGGATAACCAAATACAGTGTTTATGTTTTCCAACTCTAAACATTCCACTAATAATTCAGATACTTTCTTTTTCATTAGACACCTCTCTTTAAATATTAATATTTAGTAATGAATTATAGCAAAATTATTACATAAATTCAATAAAAAATACCTCTAATGTTAATATTAATTTAATATAAAATCTATTATAAAATGTTATAATTATGACAATAATAAAATGGGAGTGGATTATTTTGAGAAATTTACCATTTAAAACAATAATAGTCTTAGTTTTAATTACTGTCTTAGCATTAGGATATCATACCTATGTACATTTGAATATAGATAGGGAAAGATTTGATAATACTTGGGGTTATGAGAAAGAAGTATCTTTTTCTGAGATGAATGCAGAACCTTTAGCAGGTGAATATAATGATAATTTGTTATTAGTCTCTTTTGAAGAATCAGGTAATTTATTATATAAAATAATTTCAAAAAAAGGTGAAATTGTAAAAGAGGGTAGTGAAAATCTTGATAAATTTAACAAAAATAAAATTGGCACCGTTAAACTTTTAGGTGAAGAAATTTTCTTTATAGAAAACAGCAATTTATATAAGATTATATTTAATGAAAATGACGGATTTTCTGATAAAATAATGATTAAGTCAAATATTGATGGTTTCAACATAATAGATGGCAAAAATTTCACACTTTATAATTCAGAAGAAGTATATTCATATGATTATTTAGACAATAAATTTACCGAAAAGGATTATTTTAAGCTTGAGAATAGTAATATAATAGATGCTTTTATATTAAATAAAAATGGAAACAGTATCATAATAACTTATAGAAAAATAAGTACAGAAGAAGTTAATATAAGTTATAACATAGCAAATTTTGATAGTGAAACTGTTGAAATCGGAAATATAAAGAGTGTTTATAATATATATAAAGGTAAGACTCAGAATACATACAACGAAGGTATAATTACTATAAGTTCTAACTTTAAAGAATACGGTCAGCAGGGATCAGAAACTCTTAAAAAATTAATCTATTCTATAAATTTGAAAAATCAGGAGTTAATTTTTAGTAGATTAATAAATAGTAATAACTTTAAAGAAATTAATAATTTTGAAGAGATTATAGATTTAGAAACAATAGATAATGAAGTTTATCTTATAGGTTCAGGATTTAATGATGAGAATAAATATGTAAGCAGAAATGATATATTTATTACTAAAATTAATAGTTCAGGAGAATTTTACGATACAAGTTTTATTTCAAATACTTTTAAGCATTCTCAGAATCCGGTTTTGATCGAAATTGATGAAAACAGCTACGCATTTTGGATGGAAGTTGAAGGAAATGGCTATAAAATAATGTACAACTCTGATAATGATGAGTTCTTAGAGGCTTCTTCGAAGATAAAATCTTCTGAGGTTCAAGATGCATTCCTCAAAGCATTATCAGGACCTTTCTTTGCTGTAAGTATGCTGCTGATTAAAAGTTCAATAATGATAGTTTTATTCTTTGCAATTTTAGGTGTCGCATATATGATAATGTATAACAAAGACTTATATAAAGAAAATGACGAAAAAATCAGGAAAATAATATTAATTGGGTTGTTTGTAATAATTAATTTAATTAGTTTTAAATTTAATTATATTGAAGGTACTAGATTATCGCAAACTCCGGATTACTTAATTAGAGGGCTTTCATTTATCTACATACCATTAATAATAAATTTCATATCGATTTTTGCATTTTATGTTTTTGATAGAGAAAAAAAGGAAGTGGGACTACTGTGGAAGATAATTTTTCTTTTAATAGTAGATGCATATATAGCTAACTTAATATATACACCATTTATAATGATAAACAAGATATTAATATAAAAAAGTGCCTTTCGGCACTTTTTAAAATTCTTCAAGTTTTAATGTTTTAAAGAGTACTGCTAAAATTATTGTAAAAACAGGAATCATAATGTAATTTGTTACAATTCTTGTTGGGATAAAAACAAGTACTCCCTTTCCAAATAATATTGATAAGAAGTATGTATTTAAAATTAGTGAGGTTATTATCTGTGTTATACTAACTGTAAAATACAACTTATCAAAAGAATATAAATTTGTTTTTGTGTAAACAGTTTTGTTAATGTAAAAAGGTAGAATTATATATACAACAATAGCTGTTACGATTAAAGCAACTATTAATGTTGAAACCCTTTCACCGTTAAAATTTATACCACCTGTAAAAGAAAGAACATCTTTAGCATAAAATGCAAAACCTAATCCTAAACTTGTAAGTAGTATAAAAAAAGCATTTATGTAATTAAAATTAAACTTTTTTAAAATATCTTTAGTTTTTATCAACTTGTATATTAATCCTGGTATCATACCTGTTAAAGCTGTGCTTAGAGTAAAACCAGGGAAAAAAGCTCCACCTTGAGGGTTTATAAGATAACCAATTACGTCAGCTACACCTCCAGTCATAAAACCTGCAACGGGACCAAACATAATACCTGATAAAATTATAGGTACTGCTGAAAAGTTAATTTTCAAAGCTGGAAATCCAGCTATTGGAATTAATAATCCCATTACCCTTGCTAAAATTATACTTATTGATGTTAATAAACTAATTGTTACTAAAGATTTTGTTGATAACAAACTGTCGTTTAAAGTATTACTCTTCATATTTACCTCCTTAGTTATATGAGTAATACTTCCGCAATTAAAATAATGTTAACAGCGGAAGCGATAAAATACCGCAAATCGTAAGATTCTTCGTTCAAGGGCAACCTCCCATCCCTCAACACTTTACGCATTTTATCTACTCTGTTTATATTATTGTATTACAATAATGAAAATATGTCGACAGTTATTTACAAAATTTAATAATGTTGATAATTTAAATTTACTATTGTATACTTATACTAGAAAATACGGCTATGGAGGTTAGATGATGGATTTTAATGAAAATATTGATTGGAAAAATTTAGGATTCGGTTATAGAAAAACCGATAAAAGCTTTACATCAGTTTATAAGAACGGAAAATGGGATGATGGAGAATTAACGGAAGATAATTATCTTAGAATTAGTGAAGCCTCTACATCGCTACATTATGGACAGCAATGTTTTGAAGGACTAAAAGCGTATAGAACAAAGAAAGGAGATATACAGCTGTTTAGACCTGATCAAAATGCAAAAAGAATGCAGAATAGTTGTGAACAGATTCTTATGCCTAAAATATCTGTAGATAAATTTATTGATGCTTGTAAAAAAGTAGTTAAAGCAAACGAGAAATACGTACCACCTTATGGAACGGGAGCAAGCCTATATATTAGACCCTTTATGATCGGAACAGGACATACTGTAGGAGTAAAACCGGCACCGGAATATATATTTAGAATTTATGTACTACCTGTAGGGGCTTATTTTAAAGGAGGGCTTTCACCAGTAAACTTTATAACAACAGAATACGATAGAGCCGCACCTAATGGAACAGGAGCAGCAAAAGTTGGTGGAAATTATGCTGCAAGTTTACTTGCTCATAAGGAAGCAGCAGATAAGGGTTATGCGGATTGTATATACTTAGATGCAAAAACTCATACTAAGATTGAGGAAGTAGGAGCAGCAAACTTTTTTGGTATAACAAAGGATAATGTTTTTGTAACACCAAAATCACCATCGATTTTACCAAGTATAACTAAATATTCTCTTATGTATATAGCAGAAAATATTTTGAAGATGAAGGTTGAAGAAAGAGATGTTTTAATAGACGAATTAGATGAGTTTAAAGAAGCAGGTGCATGTGGTACAGCAGCGGTTATAACTCCTATAGGGGCAATTGTACATAAAAACAAAAAACATGTTTTTTACTCAGAAGAAGAAGTAGGTCCTGTAACAAAAAAACTTTACGACACTTTAATTGGAATTCAACAAGGAGACATTGAAGGGCCTGAAGGATGGATACATAAGTTATAAAACTACTTATAGTAAGGAGGATATAATGTTTATCTCTGAAAGAATAGAAAATATGCAGGAATCGCCTATAAGAAAATTAGAACCCTTTGCTCAACAGGCAAGGGAAAAAGGAAAGAAAATTTATCATTTGAATATTGGACAACCCGACATTAAAACTCCAGATGAATTTTTTGATAGGATAAAAAATTTTGATCAGGAAGTTCTATCTTATTCTTTTTCCAAAGGACTTCCGGAGCTAATAGATAGTTTTATAAAATATTATAAGTCTTACGATATTGAGTTTGATAATGAAGATATATTAATAACAAATGGAGGCAGTGAAGCTTTGCTATTTTCATTGATAGCTGTATGTGATGAGGGAGATGAAGTTTTGATACCTGAGCCATTTTACACTAACTATAATGGTTTTAGTTCAACAGCTGGAGTTAATATTATTCCTATAACTACTTTAGCTGAAACTGGGTTTTCACTACCGACAAAAGCTGATATTCAAAATTTGATCACAAATAAAACTAAAGCTATACTACTATCTAATCCAAGTAATCCTACTGGAAAAGTTTATACAGATGATGAAATAAATATAATAAAGGAAATTGCATTAGAAAATGATATATATATTATTGCAGATGAAGTTTATAGAGAATTTGTTTACGACGGATTGGAATTTAAGAGTTTTGCAGAAATTAAAGAAATAGAAGATAGAGTAATACTAACTGATAGCATTTCCAAAAGATACAGCGCATGTGGAGCAAGAATTGGTTGTGTTGCATCAAAAAATAAAAATATTACAAAAGAAATTTTAAAACTATGTCAAAGCAGGCTTTGTGTTGCTACCCTTGAACAGGTTGGAGCTGCAGGACTAGTAGAAGTTTCAAAAGACTATATGGATGAAGCCTTCAAAGAATATGACAAGAGAAGAAATATAGTATTTGATGCTCTTCAGTCTATGGATGGTGTTTATTGTGAAAAACCTAGAGGTGCATTTTATATTACAGCAAAATTACCTGTTGATGATTCAGAAGATTTTGTTAAATGGTTATTAAATGATTTTGAAATAGACAATGAAACCGTAATGTTTGCACCGGCAGAAGGGTTTTATTCAACTAAAAATTTAGGAAAAGATGAAATAAGAATATCATATGTACTCAAGGAAGAGGATTTAATTAAAGCCATGAGGATATTAAAAGAAGGTTTAATTGAGTATAACAAATAAATTGATTAAGTTCCTGTCTCTTGCTGGAGTTATACCTGCGGGAGGCAGTTTTTTATTATATTAAAAAAATAATCAACAATAATACGGTAATTATATTAAAAAATTTAAGATGTGCCATAGTTAAATTATGTGGCCTTTATACAAGGAGAGAATATGGATTATATACTTATTTTTGCTGCTGGCACTGCAGCAGGTTTTTTAAACACAATAGGAGGAGGAGGCTCTTTGCTTACAATGCCTGTTTTAATTTTTATGGGACTTCCTTCAGCTACAGCAAATGGAACTAATAGAATTGCACTTATTGCACAAAATTTATCAGCAACATTGAATTTTAAAAGAAAAGGATACTTTTATCCTAAGTTAATAGTACTTTTGGGTATTCCTGCTGTTATTGGATCTATTGTTGGATCAAGTTTTGCTGTAAACTTGTCTGATGATCTTTTCAATAAAATCTTAGGTGTTGTTATGATTGTTATGCTTATTTTGATACTTACTAGACCAGAAAAGAAATTTCTTGGAGATGAAGAAATTATTAATTTAGTAGGTAAAAGAAAAATTATTTCTATAATAGCTTTGTTTTTTGTCGGATTTTATGGAGGCTTTATTCAAGGAGGAGTAGGTTTTATATTTATAGTAACCTTAAGTCTAATTACAGGAATGACTTTGGTAAAGATAAATTCTTTAAAAGTAGCCATTGTTGGAATGTATACAGTAACAGCTCTCACAGTTTTTATAATAAATGGACATGTTAACTGGGGATTAGGATTGTTTTTAGCTATTGGAAATAGTACTGGAGCATATTTAGGGAGTAATTTCGCAGTTAATAAAGGAGATAAGTACATAAGGATAATTATTTCAATTGCATTAGTTGTGATGGCAGGAAGATTGTGGGGTCTTTGGTTGTAGAATTTAGATATTGAATAGTTAATTAGATTTTCTGTTAAATGAAATGCAATAATTGCTCTTTTATGATAAAATTAAAAGGTGAAATTTTAGTTAGGAGGCTCAATATGGAAATATCTTTTATACATACAGCAGACTTACATTTATGTAAAAGTTTTGATGATTTATTGTTAAATGAGAAAGAAAGAAATAATCGCAGACAAGAATTATGGGAAACTTTCGATAAAATAATTGATTTGACAATAGAAAATGAATCAAATTATCTTTTTGTAGCAGGAGATATTATATGCAGTAAATATTCAAAGCTAAAAGATTTTGAAAGAATTGCCGAAAAGTTTAGACTTTTAAAAAATACAAAGGTTATATTAGTTACAGGAAATAATGACCCAATTAAAGAAGACTCTTATTATTCAATAATTGATTGGCCTACTAACGTATATGTAATAAAAGAAACTCATAATTTGGAAAAAATAACTTTTGAAGAAGATAATTTATGTGTATATGGAATATCTTTAGGAGAAAAAAATCCAGATTATTATCTAAACAATAATGTTGATGTGAATATAGATGAAAATATGGTAAACATTTTATTAATACATGGCGGAGATGAAGAAGAAGGTCATCAACTTTATCTGGATTATGATAAAATAGAAAAATTTGATTACTGTGCTTTAGGACACAAACATAATCACACAGAAGTAAAAGAAAATATAGTCTACCCTGGAACTCCTGAACCTTTAAATTTCCAAGAGGAAGGAAAAAGAGGAGTTGTAATGGGCAAGGTTAGTAGGGATATGTTGTTTAAAGTCTTTATACCTTTATCAAAGAGAAAATTTATAACAAAAGAACTTAACTTACAAAAAGAATACAGTAAAGAAAAAATTTTAGATATAGTAAAGTTTTTAGGGGATGTAAATTCATTGTCAAGAGATTATTATAGAGTTTTGATTAAAGGAGAGTTAAATCACCATATAAAAATAGAGGATATAATAGACGAGAGCCAAAAATATTTTAGATATATTGAATTTATTGAAGATTTTGAATATAGTTTAGAATTATATAAAGAAGAAAAAGAGAATAAAAACAATATTATAGGCAGATATATTAATGAAATGAAAAAGAAAAGATATAAAAATCTATATGAACAAAAATCAATCTTAGCTGGTCTTGAAGAATTATACAGAGAGAAGGTGGATAGTTAATGAATATTAAGGAAATAAATATTGAAGCCTTTGGCAAATTCATAGATAAAAAAATTGAATTGAATAATGGGATTAATATTATTTACGGCGACAATGAAACTGGAAAAAGTACTATTCATAAATTCATAGAAAGCCTTTTATTTGATTTTGACTTATCTACTGAGTATGGAAAATTAGAAAAGAAAAAATATGACCCATGGTTTTCAAATGAATACAGTGGATCAGTAGAGATAAAAGATAACAGAGATTATTTAGTTTATAGAGATTTTAATAAAAATGTGTGCAAAATTAATGACAATGAAGAAAACACAAATGAAATAGACGATTTTCAACAACCTGGATATCAACTTTTCGGTATTAACAGAGAAATATATAAAAACACATTAAGTATAGGACAGCTTAAAAGTAAAACGGATAAAGATTTATTAAAAGAAATAAAAGATAAAATAGAAAATTTAGGTAGAACTAAGGATCAAAAAATCAGCATAGATAATGTTTTAGAAAAATTAGACCAAAAAAAGAAAACAGATAAATTGGAGACAATTGAAAGTACTATTGAAAGTAGAAAAAATGAAAAAGAAGAAATTTTAACCCAAAAAAAAGAAATTAAATTATTTACTAATAAAATTGTAGAGACAAAGAATGATTTAGAGATACTAAATTCAAGAAATGAAGAGTTAGAACCAATAGTATCAATAAAAAACTTTGATAATTTCGAAAAAAAATATCAAGATTCTAGTAAAGTAAAAAAAGAAATTAAAGAATTAGAAGATGAAATTAAGTCTATGAAAAGCGATATGAATATAGAGATAGAGGATTATGAAGAACTAATAGTATTAAGTTCTAAGAACGAAAAGTTGAATGATGAAAAATCTGAACTGGAAAATGATTTAACTGAACTGGAAAAAGAAATTATATATATTAAAAATGATTTTCAAAAGTTTAAGAATGTTGGGGAATCAAACTTTATATCCCAGCATGAGCTTTATAAGAATAATAAAAAAATGTTGGAAAGATTACAGGTAAAACTCGATAATTTAAAAAAAGAGATAGATGAGATCAATGACAAAGACTATGAAGGAATAATTGAAAGTTATAATCAAATCACAAGAGAAAACAAAAGAAGAAAATATTTACAGGGGATATTAGAAGGTAACATTATTTCATTGCTAAAGACTAAATTAAAACAGGAAAGAAATATTAAGTGGTTAAAAGTCATTATATCTTTGCTGATAATTTTGGGTGCACCTATTGGATCTTATTTTGCTGCAAATTATTACAATAATATTAACTTGTATTATTTAAGTGGAGCAGCTATTTTCGGGGTGTTTTTACTAAGCAAGCTATCAAGGAATAATACTTTAATAAGAAATATAAAAAAAGAAATAAAAGAAATTAGTGAACAATCTCCAAAGTATAAGGAAGAATGTGAAAATTTAAAGGAAAACAAAGAAAATATTTTAGAAAAATATAATTGTTCAAATACTAAAGATTTAAAATCTATGTATTATGATGCTATTGATAATCAAAAGGCCATAGAAGAAAAAAATAAAACTTACGAAACTCTTGAGGAAGAAATTTTTTATTTGAATAAAAAGTGTAAGGAGATTGAAGAATTTCTATATGAGTATTTAAATAAATTTGGATTTTTAGAAATCAACGAAGAAAATATAAAAAGTTTAAATAAAAAATATAATGAAAGTGAAATGAGATTCAATAACTTAGGGGAAAAAGAAGAAAAATTGAATGAAATCAAAAGCAAAAAAGAATTTATAGAGAAGGAAATAGACTCAAATAATAAAGAAGTTAACAAAATACTTTCAAACAGTGGAGTAGATTCAAAGGATGAATTCAAAGAAGCTTTTAAAATACAGTCTATATTGAAAGAGAAAGTATCTATAAAGAATAATAAAGAAGAAATTTTAAAAAATATTTTAGACGGAGATGATTATAATTCTTTAAAAGACAAATTCGAAATAATAACTAAAATTAAAGAAAAAGAAAATTTCAAAGATTTTAATGAAATTAAAGAAGAAAAACTAATAGTGGAAGAGGAAATACAAAAATCTAAAGATAAAATAGATAAAAACATTGATAAAATCAAAAAATTAGAAAACTATAGAAGACTCTACTTAATAGAAGAAGAAATCCAAGATTTGGAAAGAGAAAAGGATTCAATCAATACTCATAATAATATAGTGGAACTTGCAAAAGAAAATATAATTGAAACTTCTATAAAAATCAAAGAAGAATTCATGCCTGAGTTAAAAAAGAACCTTAATAAGTACTTTAAAATACTAACAGGTGGAAAATATGAAGAAATAAATATAAGTGATGATTTTAATATAACTGTAAAAGATATCCAGAAAGAAGATGCTGTTAGTATAAATAATTTAAGTTTAGGTACTATTGATCAAATATACTTTTCTCTTAGATTTGGATTAATAAATTTAATGTTCAACAGCTCGGAAATACCAATAATTTTAGATGATTGCTTTACTCAATATGATGATGAAAGGTTAAAAAACGCTTTAGAAATTTTTAGTAAAATCAAAGAACAATATCAGATAATACTATTCACCTGTCATAAAAGAGAAGTAAAAATTCTTAAAGAGTTGGGAGCTGATTACAATTTAATAAACTTATAACAGAGGAGCTAGTATGAAAATTTACTCGATTTCAGATCTTCATTTAGACTATGAAAAAAATAAACCAATGGATATTTTTGGAGATAACTGGTCTAATCATGAAGAAAAGATTTTTAATAATTGGGAAAAAACAGTGCAAGAAGAAGATTTAGTTTTGTTAGCAGGAGATATATCTTGGGCTATTTCGCTAGAAAAGGGTATTAATGATCTTAAAAAAATAGATGAACTAAAAGGCAAAAAAATAATATCAAAAGGCAATCACGATTATTGGTGGTCGACAAACTCAAAACTAAAAAAACTTAATTTGAAAAGCATAAGCTTTCTCCAAAACAACAGTTATAATTTTAATAATGTACAAGTATTTGGTACAAGAGGATGGATTGATAGAAGCAGCGATGAATTTTCAGATAAGGATGAAAAAATATTCAATAGAGAAATACATAGGTTGGAATTATCAATTAACTCTGGAAGTGATTTAGAAAAAACGACAAACATAGTTCTTTTACATTATCCTCCCTTCAATATGAAAGGGGAACCAAACGAATTTGTAGAATTAATGAAAAAGAATAGAATAGATAAATGTATATACGGCCATTTACATAGTAAAGAAGGACATAGATATGTTGTTGAAGGAAGAATCGAAGGCATACAATTTATATGTTCATCAGCAGATTATATTAAATTTAACCCTATAGAGATTATCGAGGTGTAGTATTGAGAGAAATAGAGGTAAAAGTTTTAGATATAAATAAAGAAGAAATTAAAGATAAATTAATTAATATTGGAGCAAAACTTGTAAAGGATGAATATCAATACAACTATATATTTGATACAGAGGAAAGATATTTAAAGAGTAACTATAACGGATATCTAAGGATAAGAAAAACAATTTCAAAAGAAGGAAAAGAAAAAATCAACCTAACTTTAAAAAGAAACATTCCCAATAAAAAAATTAGAGAAAATATTGAGAATTCTATAGTGATAGATAATGTTGAAGAAGGGATGAAAATATTAGAAGTCCTAGGGTATAAGCTCATAAATAAAGGAACCAAGCATCGAAAATCATATAAATACAGCAAGTTTTTATTTGAAATTGATGAATGGGATAAAAAAACATATCCAAAACCTTATTTAGAAATTGAAGCAAAAAAAGAAAAAGATTTAGAAGAAGCATTAGAAATATTAAATATAGACAAAGAAAAAACAACTAACAAATCGATTGAAGAATTGAGAGAAGATATATAGTAATATATTGACAAAAATAATTCTTTATATTAACATTAAGTTTAACAGAAAGCAAAGAAGGAAAGAAGTAACCTATGAATATAATTTAGAGAGAGATCGGAGGGTGAAAGATCTTTTATATTATCGGTGAAATACATTCTGGAGCTTCTACTAGAAAGAGTAGCGTATTTCTGCGATAAAGATCCTAGAGGCTTTATGCGAATTAAGGTGGTACCACGAGTTTTTCGTCCTTTGAGGAACTCGTGTTTTTTATTATAAAAATATATATTTTTGGAGGATATTATGAATAAAGAGAGAAATGTATTTAATGTTTTACAGGAAAGAGGATATATAGAACAGGTCACTCATGAAGAAGAGGTTAGAGATTTACTTGAAAAAGAAAAAATAACCTTTTATATTGGATTTGATCCAACTGCTGATAGCTTACACATTGGACATTATATACAAATAATGGTAATGGCTCACATGCAGAGACATGGACATAGGCCTATTGCAATAATTGGAGATGGTACTACAATGGTAGGAGATCCAAGTGATAGAACTGGAATGAGACAGATTATGTCCAAAGAAACCATAAATGAAAACGCAGAAAAATTCAAAAGGATATTTGAGAAATTTTTAGACTTTGAAGATGGTAAAGCTCTGATGGTGCATAATGGAGATTGGCTGCTCAACTTGAACTATGTGGATTTTTTAAGAGAGATAGGAGTTCACTTTTCCGTAAATAGGATGCTTACGGCAGAATGTTATAAAAATAGAATGGAAAAAGGGTTAACTTTTTTAGAGTTTAACTATATGATAATGCAGGCTTATGACTTTTACATGCTGCATAAAGATTACGACTGCAAGATGCAATTTGGAGGTAATGACCAGTGGTCCAATATAATAGCAGGAGTAGAGCTTATAAGAAGAAAAGACAACAAAAGTGCTTACGGAATGACCTTCTCCTTGCTTACAAACAGTGAAGGTAATAAAATGGGTAAAACTGAAAAAGGTGCCTTGTGGTTGGACCCAGAAAAAACATCACCTTATGAATTCTATCAATACTGGAGAAACATAGATGATGCTGATGTAGAAAAATGCTTATCCTTGCTTACATTTATTCCTATGGATGAAGTAAAAAGATTAAGTAGTTTAGAAGGTTCAGAAATCAATAAAGCAAAAGAGACACTTGCTTTTGAGGTTACGATGATGATACACGGAGAAGAAGAAGCAAATAAAGCATTAGAAACATCTAAAGCTTTATTTAAAAAAGGCACAGATGATGAAAATATGCCTCATACAGACATTAGGCAAAGCTATCTAGAGAAAGATAAAACAATATTAGATCTTCTTCAAACAGCAGGTCTTACAAAATCTAATGGTGAAGGTCGTAGATTAATTAAACAAGGTGGAATAAGCTTGAATGATGAAAAAGTAGATGACTTTTTTCTTCCAATTAAAGAAGATTTATTTATAGATGGAAAATTAACAATAAGAAAAGGCAAAAAAACCTTCCATCAGATTAGAATAGTATAAGAAGGGATATTGATGTCTAAAATAAAACTAGCTGCAGTAGCAGCAGCCGGACTTGAAGCAGTAGTAAAAAGAGAATTACAAGATTTAGGATATAAACCTAAGGTAAATAATGGGTGGGTGTATTTTGATTGCGAAGTAAAGGATATACCAATCGTTAACATAAACTTAAGGTCTTCAGATAGAGTGATGTTAATATTAGGTCAATTTGATGCATACAACTTTGAAGAATTATTTGGAAAAACCTACAATTTACCATGGGAAGAATGGATTACTAAAAAAGGCAAATTCACTGTTAATGGAAGATCTATTAAATCGAAATTATACAGCGTACCTGACTGTCAATCTATAGTAAAGAAAGCAGTAGTAGAAAAACTAAAAGATAAATATGATGTAGAATGGTTTGAAGAAGAGGGTGCAGAATTTACAATTCAATTAATCATAAGAAAGGATAAAGTAACTCTATCTATAGATACAACAGGAGCTAGAGAAGGCTTGTTTAAAAGAGGATATAGAAAAAACTCAGTTGAAAGTCCTATTAAAGAAACTATGGCTGCAGCATTGATTCAACTTAGTTTTTGGAGAGAAGATAGATTGCTGATGGATCCTATGTGTGGTTCTGGAACTATACCTATTGAAGCTGCATTAATAGGCATTAATAAAGCTCCAGGGCTTGAAAGAAGTTTTGCCAGTGAAAATTGGCCGGCAGTTCCTAAGGAGCACTGGAGCAGTGCAAGGAAAGATGCCCATAGTAAAATAGAAGTAGATAAAGAACTTAAAATATTAGCATCAGATATTGATCCTAAAGCGGTTAAAATAGCTGAAGAAAATGCAAAGAAAGCTGGAGTCGCAAAATATATAGAATTTATGGTAAAGGATATAAAGAAAATAAAATTACCTGAAAAATACGGTATACTTATAACAAATCCTCCTTATGGAGAAAGAATAGGAGAGGATGAAGAGGTTAAAGAAATTTTAAAAACTATCGGTGAAATTTTTGGAAAAGATGAAACATGGTCTAATTATATAATAAGTCCTGAAAGAAACTTTGAAAACCTCTATGGGGAAAAAGCCAGCAGAAAAAGAAAGTTATATAACGGAAATATAAGAGTTGATTATTATCAATATTATGGTAAAAAGAAGAATTAATTTTCTTCTTTTTATTTTTTTGTTATAATTTAATACAACAAAAAAATTAATAAGATTGTTAAATTTTTTTTTCATATGTGATATAATTGTTTTGTATTTTTAAACAAAAAGCAATTATAGGAGTGGGGGGTTATTTATGGATTTTAATGGCAGTAAAATAAATATAAGTGATGTGCAAATGTCAATTTTAGATAGTATGATTGATGGAGTTAGATTAATTGACAGAAATAACAATATTATTCATGTAAATGAATCAATGAAAAAGAATATCGGTAAAAATACAATAGGTATGAAATGTTATGAAGGAATAGGGCAAAAAAGAAAATGCGATTTATGTATTTCTGATAAGACTATAACAACCGGTAAAATGCATAGAAAAGAAGAAATAGTTGAGAATAAAATTTATGATGTTGTTAGCTCCCCTGTTTATGATGAGTCAGGAAATATAGTGGCTATAGTTGAAGTTTTTAGAGATACCACTAAAGAAAAAGAGCTGGAAAAATCAATTGTTGAAAAAAATAGAAAAATGACCTCCGATATAGAATTTGCTAGAACTATGCAAATGAACATGCTGCCGACGAAAGGTGTGTATGGAAATTTAAAAATAGATTATGCTTATAAGCCTTCAGAAATGTTAAGTGGAGATATTTTCGATGTTTTTACTATAGACAATAATAATGTTGGGATATACATTTGCGACGTAGTTGGACATGGGGTAGCTGCGTCTATGATAAGTATTTATGTAAAACAAACAATGAGAGCAATAAGTAAAGGAAACAAAAATATTACTAAAATAATACAGGAACTGCATAAAACATTTATAGCATTAAATTTTGACGATGATAAGTACTTTTCAATGTTTTTTTGTATTTTTAATAAAAAGAATAAAACCTTAGAGTATTTAAATGCAGGCCATAATTGTTTTCCTTTTTTTATAAGGAAGGGAAATATTAAACAGTTAGAAGCAAAAGGATATCCTATTTGTAATATTTTCGATACAGTAGAATATGAAATTTTTAAGAAAGAATTAGAAGAAAATGATAAAATTATATTTTTCACAGATGGGATAACGGAAGTAAAGAACTTTATGGGAGAAGAATTTGGAACGATGAGATTGGAAAACATAGTGAAAAATTCTTTGAACATTCCAAAGGATATAATGATTGAAATAGATCAATTTAAAGCACACCAGAAAGATGATATTGCGATTCTTGAATTAGAAGTACTTTAAATTATTTGATTGAAATACAAAATCATAGATGATATAATGATTAAGCTTATTTGAATAGCTATGAGGTGATATTTTGAAACATTTTATAAAAGTTTTTGTAATTGCGATTCTTTGTTTTTCTTTAATGCTTGGAGCAGCAGTGTATACATATGTAAAGTTTTTTAACCCATCAGATGAAAACTACTCAGTAGTTGAAGATCCTTTATGGGTAGAGAAGATTGAAGAAGATGAAGAAACCGAAGAAGAAATGACTGATTTAGAAAAAGCTATATCTGAAAGTAAAAGAATCAATATATTGTTAGTAGGATTAGAAGACAAAAGATCAGATACAATAATGCTTGGGAGTTTTGATAAAAAAAGTGGAGACTTAAACGTACTTTCAATACCGAGAGATACCTATTTTTATAGATCAGGTTATGATAGTGCAGAAGAAAAAAAGATAAATGCAATATATTCATCTTCAGGCATAAAAGGTTTAATGAAAGCAGTTGAAAACATTTTGGGAATACCTGTGCATAATTATATTACCGTTGATTATGAAGGAGTAGAGAAGGTAGTGGATACAATTGGTGGAGTTGAAGTTGAAGTACCATTTCATATGAAGTATGAAGATCCTTATGATAATCCACCTTTAGTTATAGATATACCAAAAGGAAACCAAGTCCTTGATGGAGAAGAATCCCTTCAGTATTTAAGATACAGGCATAACAACGATATGACATCAGGGTATAAAGATGGAGATATAGGAAGAATTAAAGCACAGCAAGAATTTGTAAAAAGTGCTGTAAAAAAATCCATCAGTTTTAAACTTCCAGTTGTTGTTAAAGAGGTTTACAGCCATATAAAAACAAACCTATCTTTAGCAGATATGCTTTTACTTGCTACTGATGCAGTGAACTTTAGTATAGACAAAATGGAAACTGAAATTTTGCCGGGAAGAGCAAAGATAATGGAAAACTTATCTTTTTATATACATGATCCTTCTCAGGTAGAAGAATATGTAGAAAAATTATATGAAATAGAATAAAAAGGGTCTTTTATATGACCCTTTTGTTATGGGTGATATTATGATTACAGCATGTCAATTAGAAATATATATATATGATTCAAATTGTTTGAAAGATAAAAGAAGAATACTAAAAAGTATTATTGACAAATTGAAAAATAAGTATAATATATCAATTGCTGAAACTTATTATAATGAAAAATGGAATAGGAGTGTAATTACATTAGCAGCTGTATCAAACAGCAACTACCATTTAGAAAAAACTATAACAAATGTTTTGAAAACATTTGAAAATGATAGTAGAATTGAAGTTTTAAAAAAAGAAATTTTCAGATATTAAAAGGGTGATTCAATGGATAAAAAAATCGAAAAAATAATAAAGGGATTAAGAAAACACTATCCAAAGGTAGAAAGTGGATTAGATTATGAAACCCCTTTACAACTATTAATTTCAACTGTATTAAGTGCTCAAAGCACAGATAAAAGCGTTAATAAAGTAACTGAATCCTTATATAAAAAATATCCTGATTTAGATTCTCTGTTAACCTTAAGTCAAAAAGATATAGAGAATAAGATTAAAAAAATCGGTATATATAGAAACAAATCAAAAAATATATATAGCTTGTTAAGGATAATCAAAAAAGATTTTGGAGGAAAAGTACCAGATGACTTGAAAGATTTAATGAAGCTTCCAGGAGTCGGTAGAAAAACAGCAAGTGTAGTGTTAGCTGTAGGATTCAATACTCCTACCTTCCCTGTTGACACCCATGTTTACAGGATTTCCAAAAGATTAGGACTGAGCAAAAGTACTTCAGCTGATAAGGTATCCGATGACATGATGAAGATAGTTCCAAAAGAAAATTGGATTGAAATGCACCATCTGCTTATTAATCATGGGAGAAATATTTGCAAATCAAGAACCCCTGAGTGTAGTGAGTGTAATATTGAAAAATATTGTGAAAAGGTAGGCTTATAATGAATTTATATTATCAAAAATACGAATCAAAAATTGGAGAAATAACCTTGGGATACACAAAAGATTTTTTGGTTAATATATCATTCGGTAGCCGTCTGGATGACTCAATAACAAAATTAGAATCTTTTAGAACCTTAAAAAAAGACAATAGTAAAAATGAATTTTGGAAAGAAATAGAAGAATATCTAAGTAATAAAAGAAAAATATTTGAAGTTAAATACAAATTATATGGTAGTAAATTTTGTACATCTGTATGGGAAGAATTGGCAAAAGTTGAATATGGAGAGTTAAAAACATATAAAGATATAGCCGTAAATATTGGAGGGAAAAGATATGCAAGAGCAGTAGGGTTAGCAAATGGTAAAAATCCTTTGCCCATTGTAATCCCCTGCCATCGTATAATCAAAAGTGACGGCAGCCTGGGAGGATATTCTTCAGGAATTCAAACCAAAATGAAACTTTTAGAGATTGAAGGTATAAATGTAAAAAACTTAACAAACTACACTTTATAATGATAATATAAATGTTATAATAGTAGAGGAAGGATAGCTATGAGTATAAATATTGTTCTTTACCAACCGGATATACCACAAAATACAGGAAATATAGCGAGAACCTGTGCGGCAACAAATATAAAACTATATCTGATTAGACCTTTAGGATTTTCTGTAAGAGATAAATATTTAAAAAGGGCAGGTTTAGACTACTGGAATAAACTTGATATTGAGTATTATGATGATATACATGAACTTATGAATGAAAAAGGGAAAGAAAAATTTTATTTTTCTACAACAAAGGCAAGTAAAATATACAGCGATATTGAGTATCCTGATGAATGCTATATAGTATTTGGAAAGGAAACAGCAGGTTTGCCTGAGGAAATTCACAAAAATTATGAAAGTCAAAGAATCAGAATACCAATGATAAAAAACAAAGAGGCAAGATCATTAAATTTGGCTAATTCAGTTAACATAATATTATATGAAGTTTTAAGACAAAAAAACTTTCCTAATTTAATATAATAATTTATGGAGGAGATAGATGGAGATTGCAATAGGAATTATTGGAGGACTTAGTTTATTTATATTTGGCATGACCTATATGGGAAATGCTTTACAGAAAGCAGCAGGATCAAAATTAAAACAAATATTAGCTGCTTTAACAAATAAAAGAATTGTTGGAGTAGCTGTAGGAGCTGTAGTTACAATGATTGTTCAAAGCAGTTCTGCCACTACAGTAATGACTGTTGGTTTTGTAAATGCTGGATTAATGAACCTAAACCAAGCTATAGGCGTTATAATGGGTGCAAATATAGGTACAACAATCACAGCACAACTTGTAGCTTTTAAATTAACAGACATTGCACCACTGATTATCGGTATAGGCATGGTTATCTACTTAATGGGTAAAAGAAAAAAAACGAAGGATATTGCAGAAATTTTCATAGGATTTGGGATATTGTTTTTAGGTATGGCATTAATGAAAGAAGCGATAGAACCTTTAGAAGATTCCCAAATATTTATAGATCTTTTAGCGAATTTCAACAATCCTATTGTAGGAATATTTGCAGGTTTTGCTATAACAGCAGTACTGCAGAGTAGTAGTGCTACAACCGGATTACTTCTTGCAGTAGCTGGAAGCGGACTCATAACTGTAGAAATGGCCTTTCCAATAATATTTGGTCAGAATATAGGAACCTGTGTGACAGCTATGATATCAAGCATAGGAGCAAACAAAACAGCAAGAAGAGCAGCAGTAATGCACTTATTATTTAATCTCATTGGTACAGCGGTATTTTTAATATTATTAAGAAAACCTGTTGAAATGCTTGTTTTTAAAATAACACCTACGGGAATCGAAAGACAAATTGCTAATGCTCACACACTTTTTAATATAA
Organism: uncultured Clostridia bacterium; assembly: GCA_964574015.1. Classification (GTDB taxonomy): domain Bacteria; phylum Bacillota; class Clostridia; order Tissierellales; family Dethiosulfatibacteraceae; genus UBA8670. The sequence goes on from CAZNLP010000012.1 coordinate 25,658, forward strand.
TTAACGTAGCGATTATGTATCCTTTTGCGGGACTACTTGTTAAAGCTTCTCAAAAAATAATAAGAGGGGAAGATATTATTGAGGTAGGCAAATTAAAATACATAGATGTAAGACTTATAGCAACACCCTCTATTGCACTAACTCAAGCTTCAAGAGAAGTTTTAAGTATGGGTAAACTTGTTGAAAAACAGTTTGTAACTGCTCAAGATGCTCTACTAAAAAAAGACGAATCTCTCGCTATGGAAGTTTTTGAAATAGAAAAACAGGTTAACAACTTAAACAGAGGAATACTAGAATTTTTAGTAAAAGTTAATAAAGCTTCTTTGACTAATGCAGAAAAAGATATTGTTTCTACAATTATGAATGTAATCAACGATATTGAAAGAGTTGGAGATCATTCAGATAATATTGGGGAATTAGCTATATATAGTGTTGAAAATGACATAATATTCTCGGATAAGGCTAAAGGAGAACTAAAAGAAATGTTTTCACTTTCTCACGAAATGTACAAGGTTGCCTTGACAACATTCAAGACGGCTAATTATGAAACCGGCTTGGAAGTTCTTAAAAAAGAGAATGTATTAAATAAAATGGAAAAAGAAATGAGAGATAATCATATTGGAAGATTAAATAAAAATGTATGTCTTCCAAACTCAGGAATAGTATTTTTAGATTGTATAAGCAACTTAGAAAGAGTAGGAGATCACTCAACAAATATAGCACAAATGATAATTAGTGTTGTGAATAAAATGAATTATTCTGAATTGGAAGAAATTAAATCAAGAAATGAGGAGGCTTAATATGGAAAATATTTATGATGTAGCAATAATTGGTTCTGGACCTGCAGGCTTAACGGCAGGCATCTATGCTGGAAGAGCAAGATTAAAAACTTTAATAATTGAAAAACAGCAAGCGGGAGGACAAATAGTTCAAACTGAAGAGGTTGAAAATTATCCTGGATCTGTAGAAG
>CAZNLP010000013.1:0-24241 GCA_964574015.1 uncultured Clostridia bacterium
TACCCATTTTGTTTGAATCCATTTCATCAACTTTACTTATATCGTGCAGTAGTATCCCTGCATAAAGTAAATCTCTATTGATGTTCTGATATATTTGGGATATATTTTCTCCCAGTCTCAACATCCTTACAAGATGGTACAGCAATCCACCCTTAATAGAGTGATGATTTGATTTTGCGGCAGGATAGTATTCCATTTTTTCCTTGTGTTTCCCAAGTATTTCTATAACTACTTTTTTTATATCTTCATTTTGAATTTTAAGTATGTATTCATTTATTTCAACAACCATATCCTCTGTTTCCATAGGAGCTGTTTCTACAAATTCTTTAATATTTACTTCATCCTGAGGGGTTATTTCTCTAATTCTTTCTATTTTAAGCTGTTTTACCCCTTTCCACTCACTTGCCGTACCTCTTATTTTCATTACCTTATAATCTTCTATTCGTTCTTCTATATCCTTATTTAAATTCCATATTTTCCCATTTATTTCTTCCCTTCCATCACCAAGTATAAGGTCCATATATAGTTTGCCATTTTTATCACTTTTTACCTCGCTTGATTTAACCAGAAAAAAACTATCAAATCTTTCATTGACATTTAAGTCTTTAATTTTTTTATAATCCATTATTCCTCCTAATCTAATTTTAAGCCCATATGAAATGAGTTGTAAAATACTCCATCTATTAATGCATCTCTGCTTAATAAGCCTTCTTTTTTAAAGCCGTATTTTTCATATAATTTTATTGCTCTTTTATTATTTTCATAAACGATAAGATCTATTTTTCTGAAATTATTTGTTCTGCATAAGCTTATTAAATACTCCATCATTTGACTGCCTATACCTATATCCCAATATTTTTTTAAAACGCTTATTCCCAAGTCTGCTTTATGTTTCAACCTTTTTTTTGAAGAGCTAGAGACATTACCTACAGAAGCAAGATTTCCATTTATAAACCCACCTATCATAAAATCTCTTTCGCTGTTTTGTATATTTCTTAAAACAACTCTCTCTTGGTCTATTGTATAGGGTATACCTTCTTTACCAAAAGTCAAAAAATTTGTTTCTCCACCTACTTTTTTTAAATATTCTAAAACAACTTCAGCATCATCCTTGTCCAACTCTCTTATTAATAAAACCATATCATTTTTTAAACTATACTCTTTCATTAGACCCTCCGATATATGATTTATAAAAAATATATATTTTAAAAATTATATCATAGATTTTTTCAAAATAAAAAAAATACCTTCAATAAGATAATACAATTTTAATAAATAATACTCTCTTATATGAAGATATTCTTTGCTTTTTGAACTTCTACACTTGTTCGATTATTTTTTTTAATTCATTCTTATTAAAATGATATTTTTTATTACAAAACTGACAGGTTACCTCTGCCTTTCCATCTTCTTCAATCATTTTTTTCAAATCGTCTTTCCCAACAGATATAAGTGCTTCTTCTATTTTTTCTTTGCTGCAGTCGCAATTATATTGAACCGGTATTTTTTCTGTTATTTCTACTTCAAAATCACTCAATATTTCTCCAGCTATCTCTTCCAAACTTTTCCCTTCTTTAAAATAGTCTGAGACATTTTTTAATTTTGAAATCTGATTTTCTATTTTTGTAATCTCATCTTCTTTTAAATCAGGCATAGTTTGTATCATAAATCCACCGGCTGATTTAACTGATGTATCTTTATCTATAAGTACTCCTAAGCCTATTACCGTCGGTTGTTGTTCCGAATTAAAATAATATGAAGCTATATCCTCTCCAATTTCTCCTGTCACCAGCTGCGATTGACCTACATAAGGTTCCTTTAAACCAATATCCATTATTACTTTTATAGTTCCATTTATTCCTACTGCTTCACCTACATTTAACTTTCCATTAGGCTTATCTTCTACAAAAAATTTCGGGTTTTGGATATATCCTTTAACATCACCTCTATTGTTGGAAGTTACCAGTAAAGTCCCTGCCGGTCCTCCTCCATTTACTCTTAAAGTAAGTTTATCTTCTTCATTTTTCATAGTATATCCCATCATAATCCCTGCCGTAAGAAGTCTTCCCAGGGCTGCTGTTGCTGTTGGTGTAGTATCATGATACTCTCTTGCCTTTTCTACTACTTCAGTTGAGTCTACAATCATAAATCTAAAACTAATCGCCTTATCAATTCCTCTAATCATATTTCTCATGTATTACCTCCTAGTTGCACAAAAAACTATTCTTTCTGAATCTTCTTCTGGTTTGCTATATTCATAATCGTCGTATATTTTTATATTTTTATATCCAATTTTTTTCAATTCTTCTGTTATTATTTCTGTTTTATAGGCTCTTTGCTTTTGTATTTCACAAATCCTTTTATAATAATTATCTTCTTTTATAAAGAAATTAATTGACATCTCAGCAAGATTATTTTTAGTATCAAAGCTATTCTCCCATACATAAAATACATTTCCTTTTTCATATACGAATGTATTGCTTCCTAATATATTTTTCAACTTATAATAACTACTTATGTCAAATATTAGTTTTCCTTCTTTATTTAATAATTTATAGGAATTTTTTAAAAAATCTATCAAATCATCAATATTCAAGAAATAATTTGCTACATCACAAGTGCTTACTACTGCGTCAAATTTCTTATCAATACTAAAGTTTCTACCGTCGCCTTTAATTATTCTTATATTCGTCATAGTTCTTAATTTCTCATAGGCTTTTACAAGCATATTTTCCGATGAATCAACAGCAGTAACCTTATAATTTCTGTCTCCTAATCTCTTTGTAATCTCTCCAGTGCCGCATCCTATTTCAAGTATATTTCTTTTTTTGCCTAGTTCATTATCTAAAAAATCAATCCATTTATCATAGGGTACATCCTTCATTAGTAAATCATAAACCTCTGAAAATTCGTAGTTATTTATATCCATTTCCAATCAATCCTTATTTTTTCTATATCTTAAAATCTGCTTTATATCTTTCAATTCTTTATAAATTTTGTTCAGTGTATATTGAATGCTAATAAATATAAAAAAGAAAACTATAATTAAAAGAATCCTATAATCCATCACAATATCATCTCCTACTAATCTTTTTCATAAATAAAAATTTCTTTGCTGCCAACCTTATCATGGTTAATGAATTCTTCCATGTCTTTAGGTACTGTAATTATATCCTTAATCCCATCACTTATATATCGTTTATCATGATTATTTTCAAAATATTCATACCAATCTTCAGATTCTTGAAACTCTTCAGTAGAACTGACTCTTATTCTTGGAATTCTATAAGTATCAAATCTGTTATCTACCCAGGAGTAAGAAGGATGAGATCCTACATCTAAAGCTGCAATATTTTTATATTCCGTTCCTTCATAATTTCCCTCCATCATAAAATCTTCAAGCTTTTCATCAGGTCTTAAACCAAAAGGTATTGAAAAAGTATCTACCTTATAGTCTGGTATGTATTCATTTATTAACTCTACCTGTTTACCAATTTGATAAACTATTTCATCTTTATTTGAAATATCACTTAAGTCGGCATGGTTATAAGTATGGTTTCCTACATCGTATCCATTCTCTATTAAAAAATTTAATTTATACTCTATATACTCAGGTTGTCTGAATGGATTTGTTCCGTAAATATAAAAAGTCGCAGTTGAATTAAAATCAGGATTTTCTTTTTTAAAATTTTCCATTATTCCCACTGCACAATTTGGATCGATTTTTAATTCTCCATCTTCTTCCAAAATATTAAAATTATTATTTAGACCATCATCAAATGTCAATACAACCGGTGTTTTTCCTGCCGGTACATCCATATTACCTTCAACAAAATCTTTTAATGATACAAGATAGTAATCATTGTTATGAAGGTATTCGAGGTCTTTTCTAAAGGAATCAGCTGATATCTCCCAAACTCCATCTTCATCACCTATGGAATGAAGCATAAGTACCATAACTCTACCCAGCTCATTAGGATTTAGTTCTAAATCTATATCCTCAACAACTTCTACACTATTTTGAGGATTTTCCTGATTGTCATATATAATATCTGGACTGAAATAGCCTCCACTTCCCGAAATTGTTAATAAAAATATATTTAAAAAAATTAATATTCTACTCATTAATTCTGCTCCTTTCACAAGATGTTTTTATTCTAACAAAAATATTAATAAAAATATATATATTTAAAAAGAAAACCTATTTTTTTCTTATAATTTACTTTTATTGTGTTATAATACTAAAAGGTGGTGGTAATTTGTTCGATAGTGGTTCTATTTTAGCTAAAAATAAACTTAAAATATTATATATATTCTATATATTAAATATACCCATTAACAACACTGATATAACTAAATTTGTATTAGATAATGATTATATGGACTATTTTTCCCTTCAGGAAATACTTAGTGAGCTAAAAGATGATGGATTTATAATCCTGGAAAAAAAAGAAGGCAAAAACTTGTATTATCTTTCTGAAAACGGAAAAAAGACTGTGGACATGTTTATAGAAAAAATTCCAAAAATGTACAAAGAAAGTATTGATAAAAACTTCAACTATCTCAAAAAAGAAGTCGAAAAAAAAAGACAGCTTGTAGGTCATTATTTTCAGAGAAAAGATAAGGACTATACAGCAATTTTACAGGCCTTTGAAGATGATATTACAGTTTTTAATTTATCTATCAACGTTCCTGATGAAGAAACAGCGAAGAATATTATGAAAAAATGGAAAGATAATCCTGATAAAATATATTCTGAGTTTATTAACATATTGTTTAAGTAGGTGATATAATGTCTGAAGAAAAAATTATAATTTATACGGATGGTGCATGTTCTAACAACCAGGAAGATAATAATATAGGTGGATATGGTGCCGTAATGATTTATAAAGGTCATAGAAAAGAAATTTACGGTGGGCAAAAAAATACAACTAATAATATAATGGAAATGAAAGCTATCATTCAGGCTTTAAAGCTTTTAAAAACCTATGACATACCAGTAGAAGTATATACAGATTCTGCTTATATTTCAAATTGTATAAACCAAAAGTGGTATGAAAAGTGGGTCAAAAACGGATGGAAAACAGCAAATAAAAAGCCAGTCAAAAATAAAGAATTATGGAAAGAAATTATTGATTTTATAAATAAAATCAATGAAATAACCTTCCATAAAGTAAAAGGACACTCTGGTGTAGAATTAAATGAAAGAGCCGATGATTTAGCTAATAAAGGAATCGAAAGTATTAGATAAACTTCTTTCTGCATCTTTATAGCCTAATTCTATATTTTTCGAAATTTTACTTTTATCAAACTCTAAGGTTCCTCCTAAAGACTCTTTAGGACTAATATCAATAATCTTTACATCTCTATATACAGAATAATCGTATCTCTCAGGTCTTAATCTGACTGATATGATTTTTTTATACCCTTTTTTAACAAGCATATTGATGGGAAGATTATTGAAAAATCCTCCATCTAGGTAGTAGTATTTATTTAATTTTACTGCTTTAAATAGAGGAAGATATGAAGAAGCCATAATGTATTTATATAAACTATTTTCTTCCATATCCTCTAAAAAAATCTCCTCCAGCTGTCTAAGACTTAAATTATAAGTAACTAACCCGAAATCAATTTTACTTTTTCTTATGATATCTTCTCTTATGTTTTCTTTTAACATCTTTAACATGGGAGCAATATCCAAGCCTTTTTCATTTTTTATAAATTTTTTATAGAAGTCATCTAAATTATCTATAATTTCTGAATTAAATTCATTTGGAAAAGACTCTCTATCTACTTCGCCTTTTACTATTTTATCTATTGTCAATTCTTTCCACATATCTTCTGCAAATTCTAAGTCGTTCATAGCAATAGCTGCAGCATTTATAGCCCCGGCTGACGTTCCTACAACTCCGTTGATTTTTATGTTTTTATCTTTTAAAAACTTCCATACTCCTATTTGATATGCGCCTTTAGCTCCTCCACCTTCTAAAGCTAATCCTAACATTCAATCATCTCCAATTATTTTGTATTATATATTTCAATAGAATTCTCAATTACTTCTTTTACTAATTTATCAACTTCTAATTTTTTTTCATCTTCAAGAATGTCTTCAAGCTTAGGTCTTGTCACAGGATTTTCCGGAGAAAAAATTGTGCAGCAATCTTCAAAGGGTTCTATAGATATTTCATAGGTATCTATTTCTCTTGCCTGATCTATAATGTCTATTTTATCCATTCCTATTAAAGGTCTCAATATAGGTATATCTGTACTGTTTTCAATTACTCTTAAGGATTTTATAGTTTGACTTGCTACCTGTCCTAAACTTTCTCCTGTTATAAGACAGTCGTATCCTTCTTTTTCTGCAATTTTTTCACTTATCTTCATCATAAATCTTCTTGCAATTATTGTTGTATTTTTCTCCTTACAGTTTTCTTTTATTTTTTTATATATTTCTAAAATATTTACAAAATATACATTAATACTTCCTGTATAAATAGATAAAATATCGCTTAATTTTTTGATTTTTTCGTTAGATCTCAAGCTTGTATAAGGATAAGAATGAAAAGAAACACAATCAATTTTTACCCCTCTTTTTCCCATTAAATAAGCTGATACCGGGCTATCAATTCCTCCGGACAAAAGAACAAGTCCTTTTCCATTAGAACCTATTGGCAATCCTCCACCACCTCTTAATTTTTCCGAATATATATAGGTTTTACTTCTTATATCTACATATACATTTAAATCAGGATTATGAACATCAACACCTATATCTTTTACATTTTCTAATACTTCGGCTCCTAATATTCTATTGAAATCCATTGACTTTACAGGAAAAGTTTTATCTGCTCTTTTTGCATGTATTTTAAAAGTCGATATATTTTTTGATTTTCTTTTATATTTAACATATTCTACTACTTTTCTTTTTATAGTCTCTTCTTCACTTTCAACCTTGACACAGGGAGAAACTACAACAATTCCAAATACCTTTCTTATTTTTTTAATCAATTTATTTATTTTGTCATCATTATTATCAACATCGATAAAAACCTTTCCTCTATCTCTATAAATATTTATATCATCATTATCTATCACTCTTTTTAGAGATTGGTTTAACTTATTTTCGAAATATCCTCTATTTTTTCCTTTTAAAACAATTTCTCCTAAACTCATACTTATATTGTTGTACATAATTAACTCCTAACCATTTTTCTTATATCTTTAGTGTATTTAGACATTTTTTCAACAACTAACTCTGCATCATCCATACTGCAGAATCTTCCAAAACTTATTCTAACGGTACCTTCTATATAATCTTTATCTATTTTTAATTCTTCATAAGCAGGACTTATATCCTTGGAGTTAGAGGAACAGGCAGTTCCTGCTGAAATATATATTTCATCCATTTCTAAAAAATGTATAAGTACCTCACTCTTTATATCCTTTATAGATAAATTTAATATATAGGGACTGGAATTTTCTACTTCACTATTAAATCTAATATCTTTGATATTATTTTTTAATAAATCTCTGTACTTTTTATTTATACTTGTAATTCTATGAAATTCGTCATCTAAGATTTCATGAGCTATTTGGCAAGCTTTTCCAAAAGCTGCAGTAGATGGTATATCCTCGGTTCCTGATCTTAATTTGTTTTGCTGTCCTCCTCCGTACATAAGAGGTATAAATTTTTCCGGCCTTTTTATGTACAATCCTCCAATTCCTTTTGGTCCGTGGATTTTGTGTGATGAAAAGGACATAAAGTCTATATTTAATTCATCTACGTTTGTTTTTATCTTTCCAAAAGCTTGAACTCCATCTACATGTATTAAAATATTTTTATTAACATTTTTAATAAAATCAGCTATTCTTTTAATATCTTGAATTAATCCTACTTCACTGTTTACGTAGGGTAAAGTAATCATCCCTACATTTTTGCTTATTTTTTCTTTCAAATCTTCTAAATCAATTTTCCCTAAAGGATTTACTCTGTAGAATTCGCAATTTACTTTCTCAGTATTTTTTAAAAATTCGCAATATTTTAAAATTGATGGATGTTCTAATCTCGAAGTTAGCACTTTCTTGTTTTTTAATTTTTTTATCTGCCACAAAGCTGTATTGTTACTTTCAGTTCCACCTGAAGTAATAAGAATATTTCTTGCTTTAGCATTTATTGGTTTACCTATTAATTCAAGATTTTTTTTAAAAATTTTTTCAGAATCATATCCCATTTTATGTATAGAAGAAGGATTTCCATAACAGGAGTTGTATGTCTCTGAAATACACTCAAGGGCCTTTTTATCAATCTTTGTTGTTGCTGCATTATCAAGGTATACATCCATGTTTTCCAACTCCTTTTTTTGTAATAGACTTAATCTTATCTTAATAAATTTGGATATTGATTTAATTTTTCTACTATGCTATAATAAAAGTGGTTATCCCCCCGATAGCCAAAATATATTCCCAATACCCCTTTTAAGCATTTATGCTTAAGATAAGGCGACCTATATATAGGTCGCTTTATCTTTTGTTATAATCTTTTATAATTCTTCAAATATTCAATCTTATCCTTGTCGTAAAAATTATTTAATCTTTTTATTACCTTGTTATTTGTATTATATTTTATATTATCTATTCTTGCCAATGGCATTATATCTATAGAAGTTCCCGTAATAAAAGCTGCATCAAAAAAACTAAGCTCATCCAGTATTATTTCTCTCTTCAATACGGATATATTGTTTCTTTCACATATCTCTATTATTTTTTGTCTTGTAGTTCCAAGTAAAACGTCTTCATCAGGAGAAGTAATAATTTTTTCTCCTTTTACAAAAAATAAATTTGATCTACTGCCTTCTAAAATTCTCCTGTCTTCTGATATAAATATTGCCTCATCTGAGTCTGTTTCCCTTAAAATTTTATTTATTAATTTCCGTCTATTTTCATTTAGTATTTTGGCATTTGGATTTTCTCTTTCTTCGTAAATCAATATTGTCTTATAACCATCTCTATACTCTTCTTTTGTAGGATAAATACTTTTAACCATGTACATAATTTTAACAGGTTCTTTTTCTTCAAAATAGGTGGTCTTTATATTATTATTTGTTTTTCCTGATTTTACAACTAATTTTTCAATATCTTTTTTAAAAGATTCTATATCGTACTCATATCTATACCCTGCAAGCTTTATACTCCTGTTTAATCTATCAAGATGACTTTCAAGATATAATGGTTTCCCATTAATTATTCTTATTACATCATAAACTTTTAAACAATTTCTGCATAAAGTCTCGTCGATAATTTCCTTTGAAGTTATTTCTCCTTTTAGTATACCAAAATCTAATATATTGTCTGTTTTCATAAGATACCTCATTTATTTTTATGTTGCTACCTTTAACATTATAATACATAGACTAACTAATATAAAGTATAATTAAGATTTAACAAAAAAAACACCTCAAATTAATTAAAATTTGAGGTGTTAGTATATTTTTTTATGCTCTTTCGAACTCTACTTTACCATCTATCATAGTTAAATCTACTTTTATTTCATTTAATTTTTCTTTAGGATATTCTAATATATTTTCTGATAAAATAATCATATCTGCTAATTTACCAGGCTCTATGCTGCCTTTTATATCTTCTTCAAAAGATCCGTATGCGCCGTTGTATGTAGCTAATCTAATAGCTTCTAAAACTGATATTGATTGAGTTTGATCAACTTGATAATCTTCTTCTCTATCATATCTATTAACAGCTCCATCTATTACATTAATTCCTACAGGTCCAGAAGGATAGTCGCTTGATATTGAAGGTTTCATACCTGCATCTATCATACTTCTTAAAGCTGTAAAATACTTCATACGCTCTCCGTAGAATTTTTCGTAATCCTTTCCACCTACTTGAATCATTCCTGGATTTAATGAAGGACAAATATTCATTTTTGCCATTCTATCAATTAAATCCTGGTCTACTATAGTACAGTGCTCTATTCTATGTCTTAAGTCTGGTCTTGGATTATCTTCAAATGCTTTCTCGTACCCTTTTACCATATGTTCGATTGCTAAGTCTCCTAATGCATGGGCTGTTGCCTGGCATTCAGCATCATGAATTTCTTTAATATAATCTGCTGTTTCTTCTTCTTCCCAACCCATTATACCTTCAAGCTCAGGATCGTGGCTGTAAGGCTCTCTTAGGGCTGCTGAAGGAGCACTTGATCCACCATCTATCATAAATTTACAGGAGCCTATTCTAAAGTGTTCATCACCTAATCCGGTCATAAAGCCGAGAGATAAAAAGTGTTCATTATCTTCCAATGAAAAAGGCTTTCCATAAATACTGTGAATCATCATGTATGACCTTATTTTAAAAGTTCCTTCTCTAATTAACTTCTGCATTATGTGATATGATGGTTTATCGCACTCACCACAGTCGTGAACGGAAGTTATACCATTTTTTAATGCAAAGTCGTGAGATTTCATAGCAGCTTCTCTCTGTCTTTCTTCAGAATAAGCTACCTTAGCCCAAAGGGAAAAATGAGTATGGTCTTTTAACATTCCAGTCAATTCTCCATTTTTTACTTCAACTTCGTTTTTAGGGAATTTTTTTGCATCTTCTGGTTTCTCAACTCCTAATATTTTTAATGCTTCTGTATTATATACACTTATGTGTCCACTTCTCTGCATACATTGAACAGGGTTATTAGGTGAAACTTCATCTAGATCTTTTAATTTTGGATGTCTCTTTTCTTTTAATTTAAATTCATCATAACCCATCATAGAAACCCATTCTCCTGGTTTTTTAGTATCTACTGCAGCTTTAATTTTATTCTGAATATCTTTTATGCTTCTACATCCACCTAAATTAATTATAGATGATTCAGGTTCATCACCAAAAAAACCTGATAATATTGGATGATAATGGGAGTCTATTAATCCGGGCATAAGTGTTCTTCCCTTTAAATCTACCATTTTTGTATTTTCATCAGTTAATTCTTTTAATTCTTTATCAGAACCAACAAAAACAATTTTATTGTTTTTTATTCCAACAGCTTCAAAAACATCATCATTCTCATTGACAGTTATTACAGAGCCGTTGTGAAATGCAAAATCTACCTTTGAAAAATTTATATTCATTATATCCTCCTTTAATTGTTCAACAATTGTTATATTTTAATTTAAATAATAATAAAATAGCAAAATTTTATTCCTTTATACGGAACAATATATCACTATTCGGATTATAATAATATTATACCATATTACTTAATTATATCAACTAAGTTTTCATCTTTAAAAAAATCTAACCTTTTTCAAGGTTAGATTAATCTTCAAAGTCTTCATCATCAATAAATTTTTGAATTTCAATTTTATATCCATTAGGGTCTTCTGCAAAAAAATGGTAAATTTGAAATTCTTCGTTTACTTCAGGAAGAGGTGGAATTTTATAACCAGAACTAGCAATATGAGCATATACCATATCTACATCTTTAGCTATAAAAGTTATTATTGGACCATTTTCTCCAACACAATTGTCTAAATGTTCGCAAAATCCTATTTTACCACCATTAGGAACTTCATATATTTTACATTTTCCTTGATCCTTATAAAGTTTTAGTTCTAATAATCCTGAATAAAATTTGTGAGTCTTTTCTAAATTGTCGGTTCCGTAAAATGCTATTAATCCATCCCATACATCTTTCATAATATCACTCCTAATTTATGCTTTTTAGTACGGTTACAGTATTTCCATTAATGTGAAATTTATCTGATAATCCTTTTACAATAATTAGACCTCTACCATTTTCTTCTAAAGTCGTTGGATTACATTTTTTTATTAACTTAACACCTTTTCCTTCGTCTGATACTCTAATTTTTATTTTTTTTCCATTAAAAGAAAAGAATAAATTAATCTGTTTTTGTTCATCATTTTTATTCCCATGGAGTACACAGTTTGATATTAGTTCATTTAAAATTAACCTAATATCAAAAATACTATCATCATCTATTTTATTTGCTATATTCGATAATATTTCATTTATAACGTGCTGGGCTGTTTTTAGGTCGCTTTTAAATTGTTTTTCACAGACATAACTCATATAATCTACCTCTTCTCTACAAACAATATACCCAGCATGTATTCTCTTTATTCACATAATGCTTACTTTATAAATATTTATTTTTTATTTTTAATTACTGATTGAGCTGCAGATAGTCTTGCTATTGGAATTCTGAATGGAGAACATGATACATAATCGAGACCAACTCTATAGAAAAAATCTATTGAATCAGGGTCTCCTCCATGTTCACCACATACTCCAATTTTTAAGTCAGGTCTAGTTCTTCTACCTAATTCAACACCCATTTCTACTAGTTTACCAATTCCTTTTTGATCTATGCTTTGGAAAGGATCCTTTGGTAGAATCTCTTTATCTAAGTACTCGCCAATAAATTTTCCTGCATCATCTCTAGAGAATCCAAATCCCATTTGGGTCAAGTCATTTGTCCCAAAGGAGAAAAATTCAGCTTCTTTTGCTATATCATCGGCTATCAGAGAGGCTCTAGGTATTTCTATCATAGTACCTATAAGATATTTAAGGTCAACATCTTTTTCTTTTAATACTTTTTCTGCTGTAGCCTTTACAACTTTCTTCACATAATTCATTTCTTCTTCTATTCCTACTAAAGGAATCATAATTTCCGGTTTTACTTTTATTCCTTCTTGAAAAACTTCTACTGCTGCTTCAATTATTGCTCTGGTTTGCATTTCTGCTATTTCCGGATAAGTTACAGCTAATCTGCAACCTCTATGTCCTAACATAGGATTAAACTCTTCTAAATCACTGATTGTTTCTTTTAGCTTATTTACGGATATCTCCATAGTCTCTGCCAATTTCTTAATATCCTCTTCTTCATTAGGTAAAAATTCATGTAAAGGTGGGTCTAAAAGTCTAATAGTTACAGGCCTTTCCTTCATTTCTTTATAAATGCCTATGAAATCTTCTTTTTGCATTGGAAGTATTACTTTCAATGCTTTTTCTCTTTCTTCTTTAGTATCAGCAAGTATCATTCTTCTAACTGCAGGAACTCTATCTTCATCAAAAAACATATGCTCTGTTCTACATAATCCTATTCCTTCAGCTCCAAATTTTACGGCTGTATTTGAATCTTTAGGTGTATCTGCATTAGCTCTTATACCCATAGTTCTGACTTCATCAGCCCATACCATAAGCTTAGCAAAATCTCCAGATAAATTAGGTTCTACTGTTTTTATTTTACCTTCATATACCTTACCTGTAGTACCGTCTACAGATATTAATTCTCCTTCTTTAAATTCCCTGCCATCAACAGAGAAAATCTTTTCTTCTTCATTTACCTTTATATTTTCACAACCTGCTACACAACATTTTCCCATGCCTCTTGCAACTACTGCAGCATGAGATGTCATTCCCCCTCTTGATGTAAGTATACCTTTAGATGCATTCATTCCTTCTATATCTTCTGGAGAAGTTTCTTTTCTTACTAGAATTACATCTACTCCTTTTTTTGAAGCACTTACTGCTTTTTCTGCAGTGAAATAAACTTTTCCTGAAGCTGCTCCTGGAGATGCCGGCAATCCTTTAGCTATAGGCTCTGCTTTTTCCATTGTTTCAATGTCAAAAGTTGGATGTAACAGTTGATCTAGTGATTTAGGTTCTATCCTCATTAATGCCTCTTCAATATCTATTACGCCTTCTTCTTCCATATCGACAACTACCTTCAGAGCCGCCTGTGCTGTTCTTTTTCCTGTTCTTGTTTGCAGAAAGTATAATTTGCCTTTTTCAATAGTAAATTCTATATCCTGCATATCCTTATAGTGACCTTCTAATTTTTCGCAGGTTTCTTTAAACTGGTCAAAAACTTTCGGCATTATATCTTTTAGCTCTTGTATATCTTTAGGTGTTCTTATCCCTGCTACTACATCTTCTCCTTGAGCATTTATTAAAAACTCGCCAAATAATTTCTTTTCCCCGGTTGCAGGGTTCCTTGTAAAAGCAACTCCTGTTCCTGATGTATCTCCCATATTACCAAAAACCATTGATTGAACACTTACTGCTGTACCCATCTTATGGTCTAGCTCATTTATATTTCTATAAGAAACTGCTCTTGGATTGTTCCATGATTTGAAAACAGCTTCTATTGCCATAAGAAGTTGATTTTTAGGGCTTTGGGGAAACTCAGTTCCAGTTTCTCTTTTGTATACATCCTTAAATCTTTCTACAATAATCTTCAAATCTTTCGCAGACAAATCAGTATCATTATCGTAATTTTTTGATTCTTTTATATCATCCATTATGTTTTCAAATAAATACTTTGGTATTTCCAAAACTACATCACTAAACATCTGAATAAATCTTCTATAACTATCGTAAGCAAATCTTTCATTGTCTGTACTCTTGCTTAATCCAATTACTGATGTGTCATTTAATCCCAGATTTAGTATTGTATCCATCATTCCAGGCATGGATATTGCGGCACCAGACCTAACTGAAACTAATAAAGGACTATCTAAATCGCCAAACTTTTTTTCTGTTTGTTTCTCAATATCCTTCATACCTTCATATATTTCTTCGATCATTTGTTCGGATAACTTTTCTCCTAAATTATAAAACTCAGTACAAGCTTCTGTAGTGACAGTAAAGCCTGGAGGTACCGGTAAACCAATATTAGACATTTCAGCTAAATTTGCTCCCTTTCCTCCTAATAAAGATTTTTTTGATGCTTCACCTTCTTTAAATAAATAAACCCATTTTTTATCCATATAAGCCTCCTTAGCTATTCTTTGATAGTATTGATAGTATTATATTTGCAGTTTCTTCTATTGCTTTATTTGCTACATTTATTACAGGACATTTTAGCCTTTTAAATATCTTATCAGCATAATCAAGCTCTTCTATTATTCTATTCATGTCTGCATAATTTGAATTGTCTTTAATTCCCATGTCTCTAAGTCTCTCTTTTCTAATTTCATTTAGAGTCCTAGGATCGTTTGTCAATCCAAAAATTTTCTTCTTCTTTATTTCATAAATTTCTTTTGGTGGTTCTACTTCAGGAACTAAAGGTAGATTAGCCACTCTAATATTCTTGTAGGCAAAATACATACTTAATGGAGTTTTAGATGTTCTAGATATTCCCAGCAAAACTATATCTGCTTTTTTAAATCCTCTTGGGTCTTTACCATCATCATACTTTACAGCAAACTCGATGGCTTCAACTTTTTCAAAATAATAAGACGTAAGTTGTCTGTTTAATCCAGCTTCTCTTTTTGGTCTCCTTCCAGTTAATTCGCTTAAAGGTTGGATTAAAGGTCCTAAAACATCAACAGCTTTAAGATTACACTCCTCAGCTTTTTTATTTAGATAATCTTTTTTATCTTTTATTACAATCGTATAAACAATTAAGCAATTTCTACCTTTACAGTAGTCAATAACCTCATCTATGTGTTCTTTTTCAATTACGAAAGAAAATTTCTTTATTTTTTCAACTAAACCGTTGAACTGTATTCTTGCAGCTTGAGCAACCATTTCAGCAGTTTCTCCTATAGAGTCGGATACTACTACTATTTCAGTTTTATCTAGGTTTTCCATCCTGCCTCCTTTTATGCTATACTATTTATATTTAAATTAGGTATAGTATAACATATATATCTGTGAATTTTAATATTTTTTTTGGTTATTTTATGATATATTCTAGTTATACTTAAGATTTAAGGTGATTGAAATGAATTACGAATTTTTACTTAAATATATATCAGAAGAAAACTTATTCAGTATAATTAATTTAATAGAAAAATACGGTATGATAGCTGGTATAACTCTACCTATCATAGAAACTTTTTTACCTTTTTTGCCTTTAGTCTTTTTTGTAACATTAAATGTTTTAGTTTTTGGCTTTTTACCAGGATATATATATTCATATTTAGGTAATGTTGCTGGTTCAATTCTACTATTTTTAGTAGTTCGCTACATCCGAAAAAATAAGCTTAAAAACTTTTTCGAAACTCATGATAGATTTTTAGAATTTCAAAAGAAACTTCAGCAAAAAGATTTTAGTGTTCTTTTTGTTTTATTCTCTTTTCCTTTTACACCTTCATTTTTGGTCACAGGTATAGCGGCTCTATCAAATATTAAATTTATTCATTTTTTAGTATCTCTATTACTTGGCAAAATTATAATGATTTTTTACTTAGCTTTTATAGGATTTAATATATCTTCTTTTTTTGAAAATCCAACAAGATCTATATTTTTAATATTAATTATAATTTTAATCAACTATATTGGAAGATATTTGTTAAATAGAAATTCAAAAAAAAGATAAGGTTAAAATTAAATAATCTTATCTTCTCCATTATATATATTAAAACTATTTGCTCTTGCAAACCCAACAATTATCAAGTCCTTATCTTTACCCTTTTGCTGTCCGTTGAATGTTACTGCAGCTTTAGTAATTATCCCTCTAATATTTTTTTGTTTTATTTTTTCTACTACTTCTGATGTTATTCTACCTGAGAAAAGTACTATTATTTCTTCTAATTCCCTTTCATTCTTTGATGAATAACCTATCATTTTATCTAAAGCATTTTGTCTTCCAACATCATCTGTGAAATAAACTATTTTGTCATTTTTTACTATCCCACAGCTGTGAACTCCACCTGTTCTTTTAAAAAGATTTGATTTATTCGTAAATTCCTTCATCAATTTGCTGATACTATTTCCACTTATATTAAAGTTCTTATCAATATCTTCTTTCTTTAATGACACATTTTTAACCTTACAGATGCATTCTCCTTCATATTCACTATTTTCTTTAAATTTTACAGTTGTCAGATCTTCATAACTGTTAATATATCCTTCTGAAATCAGGTAACCGATAACCATATTTTCTAACTCATTTTTTAAGCAGAACCTTTCTATTATCAATTCATCATTCAAAAAAATTTTCAACTTGTATTCAATTATCACTTCATCTAAGACTTCTGTTTTTTCTTGATTTTTATATTTATAAATTTTAGTTTTACTACTAATCATGTTTTTATCTCTTTCATTAGTTTAAACTTATCTATATCCTCTTTAGTGTTAAAGTTTATAAACATATCCCAGTTGTGACTGAATTCTCTTGCTTTATATTCTTCAATAAAAAAACTATCTGTATTTTTAACTAATTCATGGATAGACAGTCCTCCTTTTTTAATATAGCTTTCAAGCTCTAAAATTAATTCTTTAGAATAAAAAGCATTAAAAGGTTCAATCCATTCTCCCAAAAGAGTTATAGCTGTTTTTTTATTATTTTTATCTAATTTTGTTTTCATGTATTTTATATACTTTTTATTTATTACAGGCATATCGCATGCTAAAAAATAAGCATAGCGACTGGAGGAATTTATAAGTCCTGAATAAATTCCTCCGATAGGTCCTTTGCCTTTTATTTCATCTTTATAAGTTTTGCAGTTGTATTTTTTATAATACATGGGGTTGTTGGTTATAACTATAACCTCATCAAATAAGGTCTCTAACTTAGAAATCTGTGTTTCTACCAATCTTCTATTGTTTATACTTAAAAGTTCTTTGTTTTTCCCCATTCTACTGCTTTTTCCTCCAGCTAGTATAACAGCTGTGCCGAATTTTTTCATAAAATCAACTCATTTATATTTTCTCGATTTTTACTGTACTTACTTTTAATTCCGGGATTTTAGCTATTGGATCGTATTCTGGATTTGTAAGATAGTTTGCTGCTCCTTCTGCAAAATGGAAAGGCATAAATACAACACCTTCCTGAATATGATCTGTAACAACAGCCTTAACTTCTACACTCCCTCTTCTTGATGTAACTCTTACTATTTCTTTATTTTCGATGTCCAAACCTCTTGCTGTTAATGGATTAATCTCTATGTATGATTCATCAAATAAGTTGTTCAATCCTTTTTCTCTTCCAGTCATAGTTCTCGTATGATAATGATATAATATTCTTCCGGTAGTTAAGATATAAGGATATTCCTCAGTAGGAGTTTCATTGCTTTCAATATATTCAGCAGGCATAAATCTACCTTTTCCTCTTGCAGGATTTTCTTTATGTAAATACTTAGTACCAGGATGGTTATCATATGGACACGGCCATTGGATACCTTCCTCTTCTATTCTACTGTATTTTATTCCTGCATATTGAGGTGTTAATTCTGAGATTTCTTCAGCTATATCTTCTGCTGAATTATAATCTTCCTTCATGCCCAATCTCTTCAATATATCTCTTATTATCATCCAATCGGCTTTTGATTCACCTATCGGTTCCAGTGCTTTTCTAATTCTTTGAACCCTTCTTTCAGAGTTGGTAAATGTACCATTTTTCTCTGCATAAGATGCAGCTGGCAGTATTACATCTGCAAATTTTGATGTTTCATTTTGAAATATGTCTTGAACTACAACAAAATCTATCTTTTCTAGAGATTCTTCAATATGCTTAATGTCAGGGTCTGAAACCATTGGATTTTCACCCATTATATACATGAATTTTAGATCTCCTTCTATTCCCTTCTTAAACATTTCAGTTATAGTTAATCCAACTCTGTCATCTAAATGCATCCCCCATGCTTGATGAAACTTAAATCTAGCATCTCCATCTGTTACTTTTTGATAACCAGGTAAAACATTCGGTAAAGCTCCTAAATCGCAGGCTCCCTGTACATTATTTTGACCTCTTAAAGGATTAACTCCCGCAGATTCTTTTCCTATATTGCCACTTAGCATAGCTAAGTTAGCTAGACCCATAACACCTTGAGTTCCTGTAGTGTGCTGAGTTACTCCCATAGCATAAAATATACTGGCTTTTCCAGCTTTACCGTACAATCTGGCAGCTTTTTTTATATCTTCAGGATTTACTCCACAAATTTCTCCAACCTTTTCTGGTGTGTAATCCTTTATAATTTCTTTTAGTGCATCATAATTCTCTGTTTTTTCTCTGATGTATTCATCGTCTTGAAGATTTTCGCTTATTATTACATTCATAAGTCCGTTAAATAAAGCGACGTTTGTTCCAGGCTTAATTGGTAAAAATATGTCGGCTCTTTCGGCTAAAGGTATCAATCTAGGTTCAGCGACTATTATCTTAGCACCGTTGTTTTGAGCCTGTTTCATGAAAGCACCTAACACGGGATGAGTTTCCGTTGTATTTGAACCTGTTACGAATATTACTTCAGAATCAAGTATTTCTTGATTGCTGTTTGTCATTGCACCACTACCTAGCGTTGAAGCTAATCCAGTAACTGTAGAAGCGTGACATAGTCTAGCACAATGGTCTACATTATTATTACCAAAGTATCCTCTAACCATCTTTTGGAAAAGATAGTTTTCTTCATTTGTTACTCTTGCAGAAGAAAGACCTGCTAAGCTATCATTTCCATACTTTTCTTTTGTTTCTAAGATTTTTTCAACTATAAGATTATATGCTTCTTCCCATGTTGCTTCTTCAAATTTTCCATCTCTTTTTATCAAAGGTGTTTTTAATCTATCTTCATGGTTTATAAAACTATATGCAAATTTACCTTTAACACATAGTAAACCTTTATTACTCTTTCCATAGTAAGGTTCTATGTCTACTACTTTATCCCCTTTTAAAATTAGATTAATTTGACATCCTACTCCGCAGTATGGACATGTGGTTTTAATTTTCTTTGTCTCCCAATTTCTAAAAGGTTCCTTATATTTAGGCATTAAAGCATCAACAGGACATACTGAAACACATGTACCACATGATACACAAGGTCCATCTTCTAATTTGTTTGTATAACCTGTAGAAATAATCATATCTTCTCCACGATTTGCATAAGCTAAAGCATCTATTGATTGCAACTCTGAACAAGCCCTTACACAAAGCCCACATAAAATACATTTATTGTTATCTCTAATAAAAAATTGATTAGATAAATCTAATTCTTTTTTGTCCAACTCTCTTTCAAAAGTAGCATCCTTTACATCATACCTATAACAGTAATCTTGTAATTTACAGTTTCCTGCCTTCTCACATGTTAAACAATCTAATGGGTGGTTAGAGATCATTAAATCTAAAACTATTTTCCTGTTTTTTACCGCTTCTTCACTTTCTGTATGGACTACCATACCTTCTTCTATTGGTGTTGCACAAGCAGGAACTAATTTGTTCCACCCTTCTATGTTAACCAAACATAATCTACAGGAAGCACCATATTCTATTTTTAAATCTTGATGATAACACATATTTGGAATCTCAATATCATTTTCAAGAGCAACCTTTAATAAAGATTCTCCTTCTTCTCCAAAAATTTCATTTCCGTCTATATTAATTTTTATTGTAGCCATAAACCAGCCTCCATTCTATTTTCAAATCAATAATTATATATTAGCAAATTTATTCACTTATCTCAAGCAATAAAAATATTGAAGAATATGCAATATTCTTCAATATTCCTGATTATATTGAATCAATCTGACATTAATCTCTTCTCTCCCTTTATTTCCTGTATACCCTTAATATCTTGAGTTAATTCTACAACCCCCAAGTATTTTCCTTCAGAATTTCTTACTGCAAAATATCTTATATATATATACTTGTCATCCATTTTTATCCAAAAATCTTCATTGTCCTTTTTTCCATCTTTAAAATCTTCTACTATTTTTTCCACTATATTGATACTTGCAGGTGGGTGGCAGTTGGATACCTTCCTCCCAATTATTGACTTTGTCCTTGTAAATATCCTTTCCTCACCTTGAGAAAAATATTTAACTACATCATTTTTATCAACAAAAGTTATATCTAAAGGCAAGGTGTTCAGCATTGCTGTCAATTCCTCAACCTTAAATATTCCTGATGGTAAATTAACTATACCATCTTCTATTCTTTCTTCTTTTTTTTCAAGTTCATATTCTTCACTTGGTTCCCAAGTTGGTATGTTTTTTACTATGTATCCAATTTCATCACTTTCTTCATATACAGTTTCCCATTCATCTTGAGACAAATTATCCAATAACATAGGCAGCATGATGTTTTCTTCTTTAAATATCATCTCTATGATTTTTTCTGATGTTTTTACTGCCTGTTCTTTTAGTTTTTCTACTTCAATATCTTTTTTGTCAGTATTTTTTAAAATTTCTTTTATTTCATTTCTTATCTCATCATCTACACCCCACATAACTTGAGCAGGTGCTGTTATCCCGTATTTCTCCATATATGGAAATAGCAGATTTTCTTTTTTTGTATAATGTAGATCTACAAGTTCATACAATTCTTCAATCTTTGCTATAAATTTATACAAAAATTCTTCTTTGAATAGTTTTGATATAATCGGCTTTATATTGTCATTTATAAATGTCTCTATTACTTTATTTTCTCTTTTAACTACATTTGCAGGATGTCCAGGTATTTCCGACTGATCCTCAGATCTATGAATATCTTCTATTGATCCCTTAAATACAGATGCATGAACATCACATAGCTTTTGTACTTCAGATACTGGTAGCCCTTCAGATATCAATGCATTTTCAACCTCTGTGATTTCAGATGCTGAAACGCCTTCAAAAGTTTTAGAAAATTCCTCTTTTACATCTTCTACACTTTTACCAGCGTGGAGCTGCTTAATTATATCCTTTATGACTTTTTTTCTATGTTCTCTATTGTTAATATTTTCGCTCATAAAATCCTCCTCTTTATACACTACTTAGTTATTAACTTTTTAATATCATCTATATTTATCAGCTCATCTATATTTAGTTGATCTAAAAATATCTCAGGCACTCCTAATTTTCTATCTAAATATTCCCCGTGACAGTCAGAACCTCCCGAAATCATTAAGTTATTTTTTTTACAGAAGTTCACATAGTATTTTTCTTGGAATTTTTTCATTGCATAAGGTGTATAGCATTCTATTCCATCTATTCCTACATCTTTCCAATAAATTAGCTCCTCTTCAGGCATACAGCCTTCCCTATAGTAATAAGATGGATGAGCTAGAAAAATTTTACCTTCTGATTTTTTACTTATTTCTACTACTTCTTCTGGAGATTTAAAAGCCAGTTTTAAACCAGTAGTTTTCAATCTATGAAAATATTCACCTATATCTTTAAATATTTTTTTATCTATAAAATAATTTAATGCCTTCCATCCTCCCTTACTGGGATCTTCTTTATAGTTATTGAAATAATCTTCCAATGAAACTCCTGAATATTCTTTAGACATTAAATCTATAAATTCGTAATTATATTCCAGTCTTGCGTCGTCGTTGTTTTTTATAAATGATAATAATTCTTTGTTTTTTTTGTAATTATATACTGTCAAATGATATTCTCGCTCCTTATAAGTAGTAGATATTTCTACTCCTGGAATAAAAAAACATCCATTTGGTAATTTTTTATTTTTAATTTTTTCTGAGGATTCTACAGTATCATGATCCGTTACTGAAAAAATATTTATTTTGTTTTTTTCTATCTCTTTAAGCACTTCTTCTGCAGTCCAGGTTCCATCTGAAGCTATTGTGTGCATGTGCAGGTCAACTTTTATACTCAATACTATACCTCACTTATTTTAAATTTTCAGGATTAAGTCCTTTTAATTCTTCTACTACAAATTTACCATCTTTTCTAATCATAACATCATCGAACCAAATCTCTCCCCCACCAAATTCAGGTGTTTGTATAAGTACTATATCCCAGTGAATCTTTGAGTCATTTCCGTTTGGAGCTTCATCATAAGATTTACCTGGTGTAAAATGTATGCTACCCATAATTTTTTCATCAAAAAGTATATTTTCCATAGGTTTTGTAATGTATGGATTTACTCCTATTGCAAATTCTCCAACGTATCTTGCTCCTTCGTCTGTATCAAGAAGCTCGTTAATTTTTTCAGTATCATTTGCTTCAGCTTTTATTATTTTACCATTCTCAAACTCAAGTTTTATATCTTCATATTTAAATCCTTGATAATTAGATGGAGTATTGTATGTAATATAACCATTTACCGAGTTCTTTACTGGAGCAGTATAAACCTCTCCATCAGGTATATTAGCTTCTCCGGCACAAGGAATAACGTTAATGTCTTTTATTGAAAAAGTTAAATCCGTTCCTGGACCTTTGATTTGTACTTTATCAGTTTTTTTCATTAATTTAACTAAATTTTCCATTTCTTCAGCCATTTTTGAATAATCTAAGTTACATACATCATAAAAAAAGTCTTCGAATTTTTCTAAACTCATATCAGATTTTTGAGCCATCGCATTTGTAGGATATCTCAAGACTACCCATTTAGTATTATTGACTCTTTCATCAAGGACAGGTTTTTCAGAATCCATCATAGCTGTAATTTTTTTTACAGGTACATCGCTCATTTCCGAAAAATTATCTGTAGCCGTAACAGCTATATAGGCATCCATATCTTTCATCACTTCAAGATTCGCCTTGTTCTTTATGTCTTGTTTTTCTTTATCACATTCTAAAGCAATTTCTCTAGTTATACTCTGATCCTTTATTTCTACAAAAGGATATCCTCCTACTTTATATACTTCTTTTATCAGCTGTAAAGCCAAAGGCTTACCACTTAAACCACCAACTCTAATCAGTACATTTTCTCCCTTTTGTATTTTTGTAGAATAATTTACCAACTTTTTTGCTAAAACTTTTATTCTTTCATCCATTGTTTTCTCCTTTATTATTAATTAGTTTATCTATACATTATATCACTATTAATTTTATTGTAAAATAAAGACTTAACTTCACTGTATTCTTTTGTTCTACCCATAATCCACATAAGTTTTGTCATAGCTGCTTCTACAGTCATATCATAAGCCTGTAGTATCTGGTATTTTTTTACAGTTTTAAGTCCTACTTCATAGGAATTTAAATCGCTGCCCTCTTCTGCCACCTGAGTAGATATAACTACTATTTTGCCTTTAGAAGTCAGGTCGCTAAGTTTTTCCAAAAAGTTTCTTCTATCTTCAAAAGGTAGTCCTCCTGAACCATAGCTCTCAATTACAACACCCTCATATTTTTTTCCTATATAGTCTATAACATCAGGGTCCATTCCCGGTGCAAGTTTCAATAAAAAAATATTCGGATATAAATTTTCATAAAATTTTGGGGTATTCTTTGTTTTAATTTCCTGAATATAATGGGCTATTCTTTCATCGTCAATGAAAGCTGCATAAGGAAAATTTATACTTTCAAAAGCATTAAAACTTTTTGTTCTTGTTT
>CAZNLP010000014.1:0-24221 GCA_964574015.1 uncultured Clostridia bacterium
ACTACTTTATTGATTCAAAAGAAAATGCAGTAATAAGCTTTGGAGCATTAAATGCTGGAGAAACCTATAATATTATTCCAGACAAAGGAATTCTCAAAGGAAGTGTAAGAACTTTCAACAAAGAAACAAAAGACATTATTAAAAACAAATTTCAGACAGTAGTTGATAATATTGGAGAAATATACGATGCGAAGTGTACATTAAACTATAAGGAGAATTATCCTCCTACAATAAACGACGATGAAGTAGTGGAAAAAGTAGAAGAGATTCTTGTGGATTTGAAAGAAACCAACAGAATAAACAAAATTAAACATCCATCAATGGGAGCAGAAGACTTCAGCTACTTTCTTCAAGAAGTTCCTGGAGCATTTATATTTTTAGGAACGAAAAACGAAGAAAAGAATATTACCTGGGGAATTCACAATCCTAAATTTAATGTAGATGAAGATATTTTAGAAATTGCGGCTAAAATATATCCTAAAATAATGATTGAATTTTTAAATAAATAATAAAAATAAAACTATCTTTTTAACATGAAGATAGTTTTCAACAAACCAACCTGTACACACAAGTAAACATGTGTTATAATACAAAAGAGTTTGAAAACGGAAGGAGAATTATGGCAAAAATAGATAAAGAAAGTAATTTACCATACTATTTACAAATTAAAGAAATATTAAAAAAAAGAATAAAAAACAACATATATCCAAGAGAAACTCTTATACCTTCTGAAAATGAATTATCCAGCGAATTTGGCGTTACAAGAAATACAGTTAGAAGTGCTCTAAAAGAACTCCAAGATGAAGATTTAATATATACAGAAAAAGGTAAGGGGTCAATAGTAAAAGGCTCTAAAATTAAGCAAAGTTTGATGGAATTTTATAGTTTTGGGAGAAGATTTAAGCAAAATGAAGAAGAACAAGAAGCATATTCTAAAACTGTAGAAAAAAAAGAAATCATATGTCCATCAGATGTGAGAGAGAATCTTGACATAAGAAGTGAAGACAAAATTTATGAAATAACGAGGATAAGATATATAGAAGAAGAGCCTGTAATGCTTGAAATATCATATTTACCCCAAAAATTATTTCCGGATTTATTTGACTATGATATGGAACACTTTTCTCTTTACGACATGATTGAATACAGATATAAGAGAAATATAACAAAAGGAAGAGAATATATACAACCTATGATTTCCGGAACAAAGGAATCAAATTTTTTAAATATTGAAAAAGGATCTCCAGTGTTTTTGGTTAAGAGAATAACCTATAGTGGGAAAAAACCTGTAGAATATAGAAAAAGCATAATAAGAGGAGATAAATATGTATTTTACACAGAATTTTCTTAGGAGAGACATTAATGAATAAAAATCTAAAATTATTTTTAATATATTTAAAAATTGGAGCTTTTACCTTTGGAGGAGGTTTTGCAATGATACCCTTAATAGAAAGGGAAATTGTTGAAACTAATGAATGGATGGAGCCTGAAGAATTTAGAGATTCTTTAGCTGTATGTCAGTCCGTTCCCGGAGCGATAGCTGTTAACAATGCTGTATTTATTGGTTATAGAATAAATGGTGTTTTAGGAGCTATTGCAGCGGCATTTGGAGTAGTTATTCCATCCTTTCTGATAATTATGACAATAGCGTCTGTATTTACTCAAATTAAAAACATTAAGATGATAGATCCTATTTTTAACGGTATTAGAGCTGCAGTAGTAGCTTTAATTCTAACAGCCGGACTTAAACTATTTACTAAAGGTATATTTAATATTTTTATTATAGTTTTAACATTTATAGGGATAGCATATTTTGAACTTAATCCTATTATAGTAATTATTATGTCTGTAGCATTTGGTATATTAAAAAACAGGAAAGAGGAGCAGTAAATGATAATATTAGACCTATTTTTATCTTTCTTTAAAATTGGATCCTTTAGTTTTGGTGGAGGATACTGTATGCTTCCTCTCATACAAAATGAAATCATAACAAAAAACAGTTGGATAACAGCGGAGACTTTTATCGATATAATAGCAACATCTCAGATGACTCCTGGTCCTATAGCTGTAAACAGTGCAACCTTCGTAGGATATGAGTTAGCAGGTGTACTTGGTTCAGCTGTCAATACTTTTGGAGTTATACTTGTACCGGCAGTTATTGTAATGATACTTTCTAAATATGTTGACAAATTCAAAAATTCAAAAATATTAGAAGACATCTTCACAGGATTAAGGCCGGCTTTAGTAGGACTTATATTAGCATCTGCCTTTAGTGTTGGAAAAACCGCAATATTTAACATTCAAACACTAGGTATAGCATTAGTAATCTTTTTAATTATAAATAAATTTAAAACTCACCCTATACTTGCTATAGCATTCTCGGGAGTATTAGGAGCTGTAATATTGTAACAATTCAAAGCAATTTTTAAAAAAGAACTGGCTAAGCCAGTTCTTGATCTTTTTTTACACCTATAATGGTTAAAGAAAGATTTTCTTTTTTTCTCAAATCAACTAAATAAGGTTCGACACTATTACTTGATTCTATAAAAACCCTTACTAAGGGTCTATTACCATGACCTTCAAAGTTCTCAACAACAATAGCAACACTATTATTTGATAATTTTACTATAGTGCCTGAAGGATAAGGAGTTACTTTTCTTATAAAGCAATTTACAATTTCAGGATCAAATAAAACATCATTACCGGATAATATAAATTCTATAGCTTCAGAAGGTAAAAGTCCTTTTCTGTATGGTCTATCAGAAATTAAAGCATCATATACATCGGCAACAGCTATAATCCTGGAGTAAAGATTTATATCCTTATACTCAAATCCATTAGGATATCCTGTACCGTTCCATCTTTCGTGATGGGACAAGATTCCTTTATAAGATTCTGCCGGTAATTTAAATTTATCTTTTAAATATTTAAAGCCCCTTGTAGGATGTTTTTTCATTAAAATCCATTCTTTATCATCTAACTTCTGAGGCTTATTTAATACATCCTTAGGAACAAAAATTTTACCGATGTCATGCATAATAGCACTTAAACCTAAACTGTATAATTCTTCCTTCTTTAAAGATAAAGAACAGCCTAAAACTATGGATATAATAGCAACATTTAAAGAATGGTAAAATGTATAATCGTCAAAAACTTTTAAATCTATCATATTAATCATAAGATTTTCACTATCTAATATCTCATCAACTATTTCTTTAGTAATATTATTAATTGTTTCATTTGTTTCCTTATTTTCCAAATCAGAAGAACTAGATTTTTGAGCATAAATAAATGTTTTTTGTACACTCAATACAGCCTTATGTCTTAGTTCCTCACTTATTACACTTTTTACTTCAATACCTTTTGATAATTCATCTTCAATATAAACTCCATTAATACCTACATTGTTTAATTTTTGTATATAATAGGAATCTAATACAACTCCTTCTTTTAACAAAATATGTCCATTATGACCATATACAGATTTTTTTAATATAGAGCCTTCTTTAATGCTTTGAATCGGGACATATCTCATAAAAACCTCCTAATCTAAAATTGAACCTAAATATTATTGTATAATAATTGAGACAATAATAAAAGTAAATACTTATTAAAAATCATATAAAACATCTAAATAACTGTATTTTTCCTTTATGAGATCTTTCTCGAGCATCCAACCGTATACAGTGTTAAATGTATATTTGTCCGGTGCTTCTCTTTTTGTGAATTCGGGAAACTCAAATGAATCTTTTATATTTTCTGAAAACCCGAGTTCTTCAACAAGATAATCGTAAAATTCATTTTTATCGGTTTTATTTAAATATTCTACAGCCATGTTGTAACCTTCGTAAAATTTAACTAAAGTTTGACTTTGTTCATCTAATATATCGGAACTAAATATTACTATTCCAGGATAAAGATTTAATTCTTCCGTATCACCTATAACTTCACCACCCTGGAATTTAGCAGTATAAGCTAAGGGTTCAGGAAGGGTAGAACCATCTAAAGAATTCTCGTATAACATTTCAAGTCTTACAGGCATTTGAGGAATAGCAACCTTTTCAACCTTATCATCCATACCTAATTTGCTTATGACTAAATCAGTCGAAAAATCTATAACTGTATTAGAAGAAATACCTACTTGTGGACTATCTAATGCAGAAAAATTTTTTTTAGTTAAATTCGGTGAGCTTATCAATCTGTAGTTACCATATGTAGATGAAGTCATCTTAAAATCCATACCGGATTCCTTGTAAAAGAGTATCGTCAGCATATCGGCCATAGCTCCATCTAAGTTACCCGTTTGAAGAGCAGTATCTCTATCTAATGCACTTCTAAAAACTGTAATATTTACATCTACACCGGCTTCTTCATAAAAACCTTCTTTTTCAGCTATTAAAAAAGGTACGGCTCCAACATCCGACATTACACCAAAATTTATTTCTTCTAAATTCTCTTCTTTCTGACATCCAACAGTAGAAAAAAGAATTAATAAAACTAAACCAATAATTATTTTTTTCATAATACCTCCACATTAATGTTTTTTTAAAATTTATTGAATTAAACTTTTTCATAAGAAAATACATTATATAAGTTGTATTTTAACATATACTTTGGAATCTAGTATTTGCTTAATCCCAAAGACATATTTTTTTCTCTAATAAATCTATAATATTAAAAAGAAAGGTCCCCATTAAACTTATCAGCACTATTCCTGAAAACATAGCCTTGTAATCAAGCTTTAACCAGGAATCCATAATATAATAGCCAATACCTAAATTGGTTGCAAAATTTTCAGCGAAGAAAAGTACAGAAATACTTATACCTATACTCACTCTTAGAGAAGTAAAAAGATTTGGTAGTATAGCTGGTAAAATCACATGTCTATATACTTGAAATCCTCTACCACCTAAGGATTTAATAGATAAAAAATAAGAAGGGTGAATTTTTTTAACTCCATCTCTTATAGTAATAGATATTTGAAAAAAAAGTATAAGAGAAACTAAAGCTATCTTAGAAGCATCACCTAAACCTAAAAAAAGCATAAGTATTGGCAGAAAAGCAATTTTAGGAATTGGAAAAACCGTATACAGCAAAGGTGTAACTATCCTATCAACCTTTTCAATTCTAGCTGTTGTTATACCTACAATCAATCCTAGGACTATTGTAATAAATATAGCTAAGGAAATTCTGTAAAGACTAACTAAAACGTTCTTAATAAGAATACCGAAATTATTTACTATAAAAATAAATGTTTCTATAGGAGAAGGAATAATACTTCTTGATACTGCAATATGAGCAGCAGTCCATAGGATTATGATAACTATGATGCTGTATATATAAGGATGTTTTTTCATACTAAAGCTCCTTCATAAACTTTCTTAGTTCCAGACACTTTTCATAAAATTCCTTAGTTTCACGACTGTTTAAATCACCAAAACTTTTGTTTTCTATAATTTTACTTAACCTTCCATTTTCAGATAAAAGTATTATATTTCTACCCATAAAAGTTGCTTCTTCAATACTGTGAGTTACAGTTATTGTAGTTATAGGATTTTCACTGTACAAATTTAAAACTTCATCCTGAAGGGATTCTCTAGTTATAGCATCCAGAGAAGAAAAGGGTTCGTCGAGAAGAAGTAAATCTGGTTTCATAATCCAAGACCTTGCTACGGCAACTCTTTGTTTTTGTCCCCCGCTCAAGCTATCGGGATAATTATTTGATAAATTTTTGATTTTTAAATTCTCCACTAAAGTTTCATACGTAAACAATACTTCTTTGGAAATATCATTTTCCAACTTCAAAGGCAGCAAAATATTTTCCTCTACAGTTTTCCAGGGAAACAAACCGTAATCTTGAAAAACAATACTGCTTTTTAGATTTCTTGAAAAAGTCAACTGTCCTCCGGTATCGGCTTTATTTGGGAGCAAATCTGCTACACTGTGTAAAAAAGTAGTTTTCCCACATCCGGAAGGCCCAAGTATAGAATAAGCCTCTCCCTCTCTTATCTTTAAAGTTATGGAATCTAAAGCTTTGGATTCAGGATATGAAACTGAAAAGTTGGAAAGTTCTATCAATACATTTCTACTCATTACTGCTTCCCCAAGTTCTATGAAGTTGATTTTCTATACCTATAAACCTCATCAACCTTCCTACAAAAATATCAACAGATTCCTCTATAGTTTCAGGTTTATTGTAGTAAGAAACTAAAGGAGGCATTACAACTCCACCAGCATTAGTTAACTTCAACATATTTTCCAGATGTATACTTGAAATAGGAGTTTCCCTTGCTACAATTATTAAAGGTTTTCTTTCTTTTAAGGCTACATCAGCAGTTCTAATTAAAAGACTATCGCTGATACAGTTGGCTATTTTTCCGAGGGTACTCATGCTGCAGGGTATTACTACAACAGCATCTATATCTGAAGAACCACTTGCCAACTTAGAAAACATGTCATTATTATCATGAGAGATTAATTTCCCAGGAAATAAATCACAATTCTTAAAAAAAGAGTCTATACTTTCATCTAGTTCAAATTTAAAGACTTCCTTGCCCTTATCCGTTGAAATTAAGTTCACCTCATTACCTAATCTGAGTAGATTTATAATTAAATTTTTAGCTAATATACTTCCACTTGCACCGGTGATACCAACTACTATTTTTTTCATATTAAACCTCTCTTATATTATAAAAATATCTAATACAACTACTACTAATAAAATCATTGATATAATCTGATTGATGTTGTAGGATGCCAAATTCATAATATTTTTATGCTCTGGATCTACAATATAATGCTCCAACATTAAAAGAAGTCCGCTAATAAAAACACCTATCAGATATATATAACTTAAGCTTGTAATAAAGTAAAGAATTAACAGCATAGCCCACATTATTAGGTGAAATATTCTTGATATCCATAGAGCTCCTTTCAATCCGAATTTTGCCGGTATTGAATGTAAACCCTCTTTTCTATCAAAGTCGATATCCTGAGTTCCGTATATTATGTCAAAACCTCCTACCCATAAGGTAACTATGACACCAAATATTAAAGGCACTATATCAAACTCACCTCTTACAGCAAGCCATGCTCCTACAGGAGCTCCTGCACAGGTAGCACCCAAAACTACATGACAAAGCCAGGTAAATCTTTTAGTATAGGAATAAAGTGTAAAAAGTAAAAGGGCTACAGGGGAAAGATAAAAGCATATATTATTAATCATCCAGGCTGAAAACACAAAAATTCCGTATAAAATTACTGTAATAATTAAAGGTTCATATTTCTTTATTCTCCCTGAAGGGATATGTCTTCCGCTGGTTCTTGGATTTTTTTTATCGTATTCGGCATCCACGTATCTATTTAAAGCATTGGCAGCATTTCTTCCAGCGAATAATGCTACTAATATCCAAAATACAATTCTTCCTTCAGGCAGTCCCTCTGCAGCTATAAACATAGCCATTAAAGCAAAAGGCAGAGAAAATAAAGTATGAGAAAACATTACAAGTTCACCATAATCTTTGATTTTATTAAAACCTTTTTTAATCAAAGCTGATGCCATATTCAGGCCACCTTTCATCAACCATGTTTTTTACATCTTTCTTCATTTCTATATCATCAGGCCAGTGTCTAATAAAATCTGGGTCGTCTCCCTTTCTGGTAGCATCAATTCCTACAAATATTGAATTATCTTCTCTCATATTAACAACCATATCTCTATTTGGATCTATGTTATTAAATATCTTCCAAGCTACTGTAGATAAATCATCTGTATCTATCCATTTATCTACAACTACTACAAATCTTTCTTTATTCTCAGATATTTTTTCAAGATAAGAGTTTACCTTCTCTTTGTTTATAGACTTATCGTAGTTGATAATTTTAACTGGAGAATTTTCACTATTAATTACATTTTTAAAAGAATTAAAATCAAAAGATTTGCCCGTTGTTTCTTTGTCAAGCTTTGTTGTAGCATCTATACCTAATCTAAAGCCCTGATGAGGTCTATCGGAAGCATGATCTAAAGCATCTAAGGGTCCTTCAGATACAACAAGATGATTTTCATAGGTAACCTTTTCAACTATTTCCTCTAAAACTTCCTTGTAGTTGTGGACATTTACATCTTCATCAACAATAATTATATTTTTAGTATACATCATTTGACCTAAACCCCAAAGAGAATATAGAACTTTATTTGAATGAAGAGGGAAGGCTTTTTTAATAGATACAACTGCGCAGTTATGAAAAACTCCCTCCAAAGGAAAATCTATATCAACTATTTCAGGACACTGTATTTTCATTAAAGGAAGAAAAATTCTTTCGGTTGCTTTACCCAAATAGCAATCTTCCATAGGAGGTTTGCCTACTATTGTAGTTGGATATACAGGATTTTTCTTTCTGGTTATTTTTTCTATATGAAAAACAGGATACATATCCGATAAAGAGTAATAACCGGTATGGTCTCCAAAAGGACCTTCTTCTCTCAACTCGTCTAAATCAACATATCCCTCTAATACAAATTCAGAATTTGCCGGCACATAGATATCGTTAGTAATACATTTTACAAGTTCTACCGATTTTTTTCTTAGATATCCGGCAAAAATCATCTCATCTATCATCTTAGGCAGTGGAGCTGTAGAAGAATAAATAGTAGCAGGATCGCAACCTAAAGCAACAGAGACGGGCATTTTTTTACCCAATTTTCTGTATTTTTCATAAATTTCTTTACCGTCCTTATGAAGATGCCAGTGCATTCCCGTTGTTTTTTTATCGTATACCTGCAGTCTATACATTCCTACGTTTTGCTGTCCATTATCAGGATCTTTAGTAAATACTAAAGGTAGAGTTATATATTTACCTCCATCCTGTGGCCAGCACTTTATTATTGGAAGACTATCTAAATCTGGTTCTTCTACAACTTCCTGACAGTGAGCCTTTGAAATTTTTTTAGGAAAGATAAAAGGAAGAGGAGCGAGTTTAGGAATAGCTTTAATTTTACCCATCAAAGTTACATAAGCACTTAAATCCATATAATCTTCTATTTCTTCAGCTATTTCATCTAAACTGTTAACTCCAAGGCCTAAGTTAAGGCGTTCGTAGGTACCCATGGTGTTTATAACTAAAGGATAATTAGAACCCTTTACATTATTAAATCTTAAAGCCTTTCCATATTTTTTTGAAACTCTATCTGTTATTTCAGTAATTTCAAGAACTGGATCTACTTCTACATCTATATTATCTATTAAACCTTTTTCTTCTAAAGCTTTTAGAAATTGAGGTAAATCTTTGTAAGTCATTAAAACCTCCTATTTTTCAATTATTTAGTAGTAACGTTTAAATATTAACAATTTTATAAAAGAGTGTCAATATATGAAATCTTTATTTTAACTTTTATAAAACATATCCGTTTTATAAAATATTAATAGTATAAGAGTTATATAAATATTATAAAAGGGTATATAAATGAGTAGAACATAAAAAGAAATATAATAAAGGAGTGTTTTAATATGAGCTTTGAAATTAATAATAATGTTAAATGGGTTGGAAAAATTGATTGGGAATTAAGAAGATTTCATGGAGACGAATATTCTACCCATAAGGGATCATCTTACAACTCATACTTGGTAAGAGATGAAAAAACTGTCCTTATAGATACGGTTTGGAATCCTTTCTCAAAAGAATTTGTTGAAAATCTTAAAAAAGAAATAGACCTAAAAGAAATAGACTATATAATAGCGAATCACGGTGAAGTAGATCACAGTGGAGCTTTTTTAGAATTGATGAGAGAAATTCCAGATACACCTATATACTGTACGGAAAATGGAGTTAAATCCTTAAAAGGACAGTATCATAAGGATTGGAACTTCAAAACAGTTAAAACCGGCGATAAACTAAATATCGGAGAAAGAGATTTAATATTTATAGAAGCACCTATGCTTCACTGGCCGGATACTATGATGACCTATATGACGGTGGATAATATTCTCTTCAGTAACGATGCCTTCGGTATGCACTATGCATCTGAAAAAATGTACAACGATTTAGTTGATCAAGATGAACTTTACAGCGAAGCTGTAAAATACTATGCAAATATATTGACACCTTTCAGCAAAATGGTTACCAACAAAATTAAAGAGGTATTAAGTCTTGAGGTACCCGTAGATATGATATGTCCAAGTCACGGTATTATATGGAGAGATAATCCTACTCAGATTGTTGAAAAATATTTAGAATGGGCAGATGATTATCAAGAAAACCAAATTACTGTAATGTACGACAGTATGTGGGAAAACACTAAAAAAATGGCTGAAGCAATTGTAGAAGGAATAAAAGAAGCAGATTCTGAAGTAATGGTAAAAGTCTATAATATATCAAAAACAGACAAAAACGATATAATTACAGAAGTTTTTAAATCTAAAGCTATATTAGTAGGATCATCAACGATTAACGGAGGTATTTTATCAGGAGTAGCAGGAATTTTGGAAGAAATTAAAGGTCTGTTATTCATGAATAAAAAAGCTGCATCTTTCGGAAGCTACGGCTGGGCTCCTAAATCTGTAAAAATCATGAATAAAACTTTGGAAGATTCAAAATTTGAGCTTATAAATGAAGGCCTTACAATTAACTGGACTCCGGATGAAGAAGGAATTAAAAAATCCATAGAATTCGGTAAGGAAGCTGCTGAAGCAGCAAAGTAAACTAGAGAATTTAATTCTTTATGAAGGGAGAAATCCCTTCGTTTTTTATTTCAAACTATTTGACTAATAATTTTATTGATTATATATTATTATATAAGATAAAAAAAGGAGGGTTAAAAATTGGATATAAACAGAGAAAATGCACTTGAACTATTTAACGAATGGATAGATTCTGAAAGCCTAATCAAGCACTGCCTTGCAGTAGAAGGAGCTATGAGAGGGTGTGCTGAAGAATTTGGAGGTAATCCTGAAGTTTGGGGTGCCTGTGGATTGTTACATGATATAGATTTTCAAAAATATCCTGATAGTGAACATTTAGAGCACGGACCTAAAATACTTGAAGAAGCAGGATATCCAGAAGAATTTATCGATGCTGTTAAAGGACATGGGGACTTTACCAACACTCCAAGAGAAACTAAAATGGCAAAATGCCTCTATGCTGTAGATCAGTTGGCTTCATTTATTATTGCAGTTGGATTAGTTAGACCAACAAAACTCGAAGGAATGAAATATAAATCGGTTAAGAAGAAAATAAAAGACAAAGCCTTCGCAAGAGCAGTAGATAGAGACGAAATGAAAAAAGGAGCTGATGAATTAGGTATAGAGTTTAAAGATTTAGTTATGATAGTAGTTAACTCTTTACAAAAAAGAGAAAAAGAGCTAAATGAAATGGGACAATCATTATTTTAAATAAAAGCCCTATGTGAAATCATGGGGTTCTTTATATGGAGGACATAAATGGAATACTTTATTTTAAGCTTTAACGTAATATCACCAATTATTATAATAACAGTCCTAGGGTATTTTCTTAAGAAAAAAGGTGTTATAAGCGACGAATTTACTGAAAAAGTTACATATATAATTTTTAAAATATCTATCCCTGCATTATTATTTAATAAAATCACGGATTTAAATGTCAGCTTGTCTTTAAACGAAGTTCAAAGAAATTTTATGATATATACCGGTTTAGTTTTTATTGGAGCTTACTTTTTAATTGAACTTACTGCTAAACTTTTCATTAAAGACATCAAAACGAGAGGAGCTTACGTTCAGGGTTCTATAAGAAGCAACTATATATTCATAGGATATCCAGTCTTACTAAGTTTATTTGGAGATGAAGTTGTTTTACCTATGATTCTTCTTACCTTAGTCTCTTTACCTATATTTAATGTAACGGCTATTTTAACTTTAACTATAAATAATCCTAAACTAAAAGGAGTAAATATAAAAGAACTACTCAAAAATATATTTACAAATCCAATAATACTATCAATCATAGCTGGTTTTTTATGGTCTGTAGTAGGATTACCGGTACCTCAATTTGCAGGTAAAACTTTTGAGCTTGTTGGAGCAGTATCTACGCCTTTAGCTTTGATAGTAATAGGGTCAATGTTTGTAGTTAATACAAAGTCTGGAGTTAATCTGCCTCTTATCTTTACAGTTTTAAATAAAAACATTTTGCTACCTGTGATTTTTACCTTTGCAGCAGCCTATTTAGGATTTAGAGGGGTATACTTAGGGACTATTTTCATAGTGTTTGCAACACCTGCATCAACTACAAGTTTCATTATGTCAAAAGCAATGGACAGCAACTACAGTTTATCTGCTAATATTGTATTAGCTTCTACAGCTTTATCATCACTGATAATTTTTATAGGGATAATTATCTTGAAATCAGCAAACTTAATATAGTATAACTGTTTACAAAGAATCATATTAAATATATAATTATTATAGTATAAACATGAGAGGTTAGGTAAATTCAATTGAGAGATTCTAAAGGTAAAAACAACAGCTATTACATTCATTATATACCGGCATTTCTTATTTTTGTCGTGATTTTTAAGTTTTTGTACTTGGACAATGGCATATCGACCTTGTTCAGTATATTTGTTCCTATTTTTTTAGCTATCTTTTTAGCTGTAGTTCTTAATCCTCTATATAAATATATTAGGGAAAAAATAATTGATAATAAAATTATTGCTATTATATGTGTATATACTTTATTTGTAGGGATTATGGTAACTGCAGGAGTAATAATAATTCCAAGAGTAGTAAAAAGTATAAATCAATTTATATTAGATATACCCAATATGATAGCAGGGATAGAAGCTTTATTTGCAAACCCTCCTGAAAGACTAGAATTTATAATGGAACAGCAATCATATCAATTTTTTGTAGATAACATTCAAACCTTAACACAAAGAGCATCGGAATTAGTTTCAAGTCTTCTTGATAAAACTCTTATCAAATTAATAGATATAACATCAGGAGTAGTTAAGTTTATAATAGCTGTTTTTGTATCCGCATATATTCTTGTTGATAAAAATCATTTTAAAAATTTAGCAAGTAAAATTTCTCATACATTTTTCAGTGAAGAAAAAGCAAATGAAATAATTGATTTGGGATATCAATTAAATGAAAATGTAACAAAATTCATATTTGGAAAATTTGTAGACTCATTAATAATAGGATTAATTGCATTTATAAGTATGAATTTTATTATTAAAGCACCTTACCCATTAATATTATCTATAATAATAGGAATTACCAACATGATACCTTATTTTGGACCATTTATAGGAGGAGTACCTGCAATTATCGTAACACTTTTATTAGATCCGGTTAAAGGTCTGTGGATGGTATTATTTGTATTCCTATTACAGCAGTTCGACGGGTTAATATTAGGACCAAAAATACTTGGAATACAGCTGGATTTAAAACCTGTATGGATAATAACAGCAATTCTCGTTGGTGGAGGATTATTTGGAGTTTGGGGTATGTTTTTTGCCACACCGTTTGCTGCATTATTAAAGACTATATTTAATAAATATATGGATATAAAATTAGAAGGTAAAAAAATACACTACGAAAATGAAAAAATATAAGCATTTGGAATCCATTTTGCATGTGGACAAATGTTCGCGAATGTTTGAAAATGTGGATAAAACTGTTAGTAAGTCCCTAAAAAGGACTTTTTTTGTGGATAAAATCATAGATTTCGGTTAAAATTAGTATTGATAAGGAAAATATATTGTGGATAACTTTTTTATTATGTATACTTTAGGAGTTGACATATGTTTGAAAATAAAAGATACCGTACATTAAATTTTGAATTAAGAAAAATATTCGGGAAAAAAGTTATGAAATTATCTTTGGATGGAGGATTCACCTGCCCTAATAGAGATGGGTCAATAGGTACAGAAGGATGTATTTTTTGCAGCGAAAAAGGATCGGGAGAATTTACAGAAGATTGTAATTTGTCAATAATCGAACAAATGAAAAGACAAAAGGAAATTCTAAATAAAAAATGGGATACTAATCTTGTTATACCCTATTTTCAATCTTTTACTAGTACCTATGATAGTGTAAATAATTTAAAGGGAAAATACGAAGAAGCTTTAAGTTTTGAAGGTGCTGTAGGTCTTGCTGTAGCAACCAGACCAGATTGCTTAGAAGATGAAAAAATTGAACTTTTTAGTCAAATAAATCAAGAAAAATATGTTTGGATTGAACTTGGGCTTCAAACTATACATAAAAAATCCTCCCAATTTATCAGAAGAGGTTATCCATTAGAAACTTTTGAAGAAACCTTAGAAAAGCTAAATAGAAAAAACATTAAAACAGTAGTACATCTTATAGTCGGGTTACCGGGAGAAAGCAAAGCAGATTTTTTAAATACAGTAAAATATATCAGTAGAAAAAATATTTGGGGAGTAAAATTTCATCTTTTACATGTTTTAAAGAATACCGATTTAGAAAATTATTATAACAAAACAAAGTTTCCTCTACTTGAAAAAAATGAGTACATAAATATAATCTGTGATGCAGTAGAATTACTACCGGAAAAAATGGTAGTGCATAGAGTTACTGGAGACGGTAAAAAATCAGATCTTATAGGTCCTAAGTGGAGTTTGGATAAGTTAAGAGTATTATCAGGGATAGATATGGAATTAAAAAAAAGAGACTCATATCAGGGTAAATATTATTAATTAACCCTAAAAAGTTTGTTATGTAGTTCGAACTATATAATAACAGGAGGCCTTTATGAACAACAGCGAACTTCAAAAAGAAGTAATGGAAGTAAAAGAAGGCATAAAAGATGTAAATATTTTAATTGATAAATATAAACCTTTTATATTCAGCACTATAAATGAATTCAAAGGTGGTTATGTTGATGAGACTAGTGATTTAAGTACCCTTGGAATGATGGCATTTAAAGAAGCAGTTGATAGTTTTGATCCTGATAAAGGGAACTTTTATAGTTTTGC
Source organism: uncultured Clostridia bacterium (assembly GCA_964574015.1). Lineage (GTDB taxonomy): Bacteria > Bacillota > Clostridia > Tissierellales > Dethiosulfatibacteraceae > UBA8670. The sequence continues at coordinate 14,969 of CAZNLP010000014.1, forward strand.
TAAAAAAATCATCAAACTTAGGATGATAGATTACTACAGAAAAAATAAAAAAGTTAATGAAAGAGAAAAAACCATCTACGAAGATAGTGATTACAAAAATAATGTCAGCAGTATTCATCAAGAGCATTCTATAGATAAGTATCTTATTAAAGAAGAAAACGAAATAAGAAAAGAAGAAATCAAAGAATTTATTCAAGAACTATCTACCTATGATATAACTATTGATGAACTTGAAAAACTATCACCAAGAAAAAAAGCCTTAAAAAAAATGTATTTAAACTGTGCTGAATACGTTATTAATAACAAAGAATTATACGAAAATTTTGAAAGAACTCAAAGATTGCCGGCAAAAGAACTAACAGAAAATCTAAAAATAAATATCAAACAGCTAGATAGAGGTAGGAAATATATTATATCCATAATAATTTTAAAAAAAGGAAACTACGACATGATTTCAAAATATGTTGGGGGGAGGTATTAAAGATGAAAGGTGTAGTACTAAATAAAAACAACAATTTTTATACTTTATTGACGGAAGAAGGAGACTACGTAAAAAGAAAATACAGCAAAGACTTTGATATAGGTGAAGAGATTGATGTAAGAAAAAAAACCAACTTCAATTATAAAGCTATAGCAGCGGCAGCAGTAGTAATACTACTGTTAGGTATTTTAACTTTGAACACCTTCATAATACCTTACGGATATGCAGAGGTAGCTATTAACCCTTCAGTTGAAATAGGTTATAATAAAATGTATAATGTTGTAAAATCAGTTGGATTAAATGATGACGGAATTAATCTGATAGATAAATCAAAGCAACTAAGGGGTATGAAACTAGAAGATGCAGTGTCCTATCTTATAGATGAAGCAGGACAAGAAGGATATATAAAAGAGAATGAGGAAAACTATCTTGTGGTTGCTTATACTGGAAAAAGTAGTGAAAAAGAATTAGAAATAGAAGAAAAAATAAAAGAAAAAGCAGAAAATTCTGGCATGGAAGCTATGTTTATGAATGTAGAAAAAAATCAGTATTCTGAAATGAGAAACAACAAAGAGAATCCTGCAGTAGAAGGACTTAAGGAAAAACTTATTGAAAGAAATATACCTGAAGAAGATGTAGAAGACATATATGAAGTTAAAGACCTTGCGAGAATGCTTAAAAACACTGAGAAAGAACAAAATGAAAATGGAAAACCTGAAGATGTTGGACCAGATAAAGAAACTGGACCTCCGGAACATGCAGATCCTCAGGGAAAAGACAAAGAAAAAGAAAATGAGGATGGCAAGGATAATAAAGAGCAGGATAACTCAAAAAAACCAGGAAAAGGAATCAAAGGCAATGGAGGACGTAATTGATTGAAGTAGATTTAAAAATTAAGCCAAATTACTATAATTTATACAAAGATAGAAACTTTCCCCTTATTTTAGAGAAAGGAATAGAGGGTGAGTGGAAATTACAAGAAGAAGGAAGCATTATAAATCTTTTGGATCAGGAAGATGAATTTGTAGGCAGAGGATACTACGGCATCCAAAACAAAGGTATAGGTTGGATACTGACGAATAAAGAAAATGAAAAAATAGAAGAAAGATTTTTTCAAAAAAAACTTATAACAGCATTAAATAAAAGAAAAGATTTTTTTTACAACGAAAATACCACCTGTTTCAGAGTATTTAACTCTATAGGAGATGGAATAGGTGGTCTTTCTATTGACTATTACAATGACTATTTTTTATTCAACTGGTACAGTGAAGGAATATATTCATTTAGAAATATAATTTACAAAATATTTAAAAAACTGGTTTATTATAAAGGTATATATCAAAAAAAGAGATTCGATGACAATGGAAAATATATTGATGACGATGATTTCGTAATGGGGCAAAGAGGAGAATTTCCCCTTACAGTTAAAGAAAACGGAGTGAAAATAGCTGTAGACTTAAACGACGGTCCTATGGTAGGATTTTTTCTTGACCAAAGAGAAGTAAGAAAAACCCTCATGAATAAATACTCCCTCAATAAAGAGGTTCTTAATACATTCTCATATACTGGAATTTTTTCAGTTTTTGCAGCATTAGGAGGTGCTAAATCGACTACAAGTGTTGATTTGGCAAATAGAAGTCTAGAAAAGACCAAGGAACAATTTGAATTAAATGAAATTAACCCTGAAAAGAACCATATTATAGTAGAAGATATTTTCGAGTATTTTAGCTATGCAGAAAAAAAGTCATTAAAATACGATGTAGTTATTCTTGATCCACCAAGCTTTGCAAAATCTAAAAACTTTATTTTTAAAGCAGATAAAAATTATGGTATTTTAATAAAAAACAGTCTTAAAATAATAAAAGAAAAAGGGCTTATAATAGCATCAACAAATATGGAGAAAATGGATATTCAAAAATTTAAAGATCATATTAAAGAAGCTCTAAATAAAATGAAGAAAAATTATAAGATTATCGAAGAGTTTAGATTACCGGATGATTTTAAAATCAATGATAGCTACCCCGAAGGAAACTATTTAAAAGTTCTTTTTATAGAAGTATATTAACAACAAGTCGGAGAATATTCTCCGACTTTATTAATAATAAAGGTACTTTACAACCATTAAATGTATAATAAGGTACTCATATGGATATAATTAGAATATAGAGATATAAGAAAATTTATTAAGGAGGAATACGATGCCAGTTAAAGAACTTAAACACAATGAACTGAAAAACTACTGTTCAGATGAATGTACAAAATTTAATACAACGGCAGATTTAGAACCTTTAGAAGGTATAATAGGCCAAGATAGAGCAGCAAAGGCTATAGAATTCGGATTAAATATTAAGAAGAAAGGCTACAATATATTTATATCGGGTATTAGTGGTACCGGTAGAAATTCATACATAAAACTTATTACAGATAAAAAAGCAGAGAAGAAAGAACCATCTAAAGATTGGATTTATGTATATAACTTCAAAAATCCTGATAAACCTATTGCTATAGATTTAAAATCAGGAAACGGAAAGAAATTTAAAAAAGCTATTGAAAATACAATAATTTTCATAAAAAAAGAAATGGAAAATACCTTTACCAGCAAAGAATACGAGCGAAGAAAAGGAATGATAGTAAAGGAACTTAACGAAGAATCCGAAAGTATTTTAAATAAACTAAATGATATGGCAAAAGAATACGGATTTACCTATACCAATACAGATAGAGGATTGATAAGCGTACCTTTAAAAGAAGATGGAAAACCTATGCAGGAAGAAGACTTTAAAGATATGGAAAAGGAAAAATACGAACATATACAGGAGAAAAGCAACGAACTAAATCTTGCTAGCATAGATTTATTTAAAAAGTTAAGAGATATTCAAGATGAATATAGAGAAAAGGTTAAAGAGCTTGATACTAAAGAGGCAAACAAGATAGTAAAGCTTCATCTAGATAAGATAAAAAAGGCCTTTAAAAATGATAAGGTAAAAAAATATCTTGAAGAAGTAAAAAAAGATATAGTTGATAATGTTGATATGTTTAAGTCCGATGATAAAAAAAATTCAAAGAATCCATTTTTAGCATTTCAGAAAAAACCATCGGAAAATTTCTTCGAAAGATATCAAATAAATTTATTCATAGATAATTCGGATAAAAGTAATGCTCCTGTAGTTCATGAAACAAACCCAACCTATAGTAATCTTTTAGGAAATATAGAATTTGAAAACGAAATGGGAGTATTAAAAACAAACTTTACAAAGATTAAACCGGGAGCTCTCCACTCTGCAAACGGTGGATATCTTATAATGAACGTGAAGGACTTATTGGAGAATATATACACCTGGAAAGGCTTAATGAGATCCTTACAAAATGATGAAATTAAAATTGAAAGTATGCAGGCTATGATGGGATATCCAATTACATCGGCACTGAAGCCTGAAGCTATACCTTTAGATATAAAGGTTATACTTATAGGAGATCCAAGAACATACTCAATACTCTATTCTTATGAAGAGCAGTTTTCGAAACTATTTAAAATAAGAGCAGATTTTGATATAGAAATGGACAGAAGTCAGGACAATGTAATTAAAATGCAGAGTTTTATTGCAGCCCACTGTGAAAAAGAAGATTTAAGACATTTCACAAGAGAAGCAGTTTGTAAGGTTGTTGAATACAGCTCAAGAATAGCAGATAGCCAGAAAAAACTTACATCAAGATTTAATCAAATTGTTGAAATACTTTATGAAGCAGATGAATGGGCAGACCAGGATAACTCGGATAAAATAGAACTAAAACACATCAATAAAACAATTGATGAAAAAATATATAGAAACAATATGTACGAAGAAAAAACTCTGGAATACTTTGAAGATGAAATTTATCTAATGGATGTAGAAGGAGAAAAAATAGGAGAAATAAACGGTCTGGCAGTTGTGGGCGCTGGAGAGTATTCTTTTGGTAAACCGACGAAGATTACCGTTTCGACATATAGAGGAAAATCAGGACTCATAAACATAGAGAGAGAAGTAAGAACCAGCGGCAAGATACACGACAAAGGAGTTATGATTATAGACGGATACCTTGGTTATAAATACGCTCAGGAAAGACCTTTAGCCCTTTCGGCAAGTATAGTATTTGAACAGCTTTACTCAGGTATAGATGGAGACTCAGCGTCAAGTACTGAACTATATGCTATAATGTCCAGCTTATCAGAAAAGCCGATAAAACAGTCAATAGCAGTAACTGGCTCCGTTAACCAAAGAGGTAAAATCCAACCTATTGGTGGAGTAAACCAGAAAATAGAAGGATTTTATAAGGTATGTAAGATAAAAGGTTTTACAGGAGACCAGGGAGTTATAATACCTAAGCAAAATGTTAACGACCTTATGCTTAGAGAAGAAGTTGTGCAGGCAGTTAAAGAAGGTAAATTCCATATTTATCCTGTTGAAACAATAGAAGAAGGAATTGAAGTACTTACAGGAACAGAAGCAGGAGATAAAAATGAAAAGAATCAATATCCTGAAGGTACAATTCACCACTTGGTAAATAAAAAACTGAAAGAGTTTTCGAAGAGTAATAAAAAAGAGAAGAAAGATAAAAAAGAATAAATAAGTACATAATAAGGAATTTGCAAGATTTTTCAATAATCTTGCAAATTCTCTTTTTTTATTGTAGAATTAACAAATAAGAATACAAAAAACAACATTTTTATAAAGCGAGGAGATAATATGGTAGAGTTAATTAATAAAGGTGTCTATTTACTAAAGAACGGTGAAATAGTAACAGAAAACAGAATCGGAGATATTGAAGACTTTAAAAGCAAAATATCCTCAGATTTAGAATTAGAAAAAAATTCGGGAAGATTCGTAGAAGAAGGCAAAAAGAAAACAATGACTTATAAAATTCTCGAAAATCATAATTACAATAAAAATACTGATGAACTTAAAATAAAATTTGATGCACTAGCATCCCACGACATAACCTATGTAGGGATAATTCAAACTGCAAAGGCAAGTGGGCTTAAAAGATTTCCCCTCCCTTATGTTCTTACAAACTGCCACAATAGTCTTTGTGCAGTAGGGGGGACAATAAACGAGGATGATCATTTATTTGGATTAACAGCAGCTAAAAAATTCGGAGGTATCTACGTACCGGCGCATCAAGCAGTTATACATCAGTATATGAGAGAAATGATGACCGAATGCGGCAGTATGATATTAGGTTCAGATAGCCATACCAGATACGGTGCTATAGGTACAATGGGATTTGGAGAAGGTGGACCGGAACTTGTGAAGCAGCTTCTTGAAAAAACCTACGATATAGAATACCCAAAAACCTGTGCAGTGTATCTTAAGGGTAAACCGAAAGATTCAGTAGGACCTCAGGACATAGCCTTAAGTATAATAGGAAATGTATTTAAAAATTCCTTTGTTAAAAATCACGTACTGGAATTTATAGGACCAGGAATCAATAATTTAAGTGTTGACTTTAGAAATGGTATAGATGTAATGACAACGGAAACTACCTGTTTATCGTCAATATGGACTACCGACGATAAAGTTGAGGACTACTACAAAAGTCACGGTAGAGAAAAAAGCTTTAAAAAACTTTCGCCGGAAGCAAGAGCATATTATGATAAAGCAGTAGTTGTAGATTTAGATAAAATCGAACCTATGATAGCCCTTCCTTTCCATCCAAGTAATACATACACTATAAAGGAATTTAAAGAAAATCCAAAAGAAATACTTGCTAAAGTTGAAGAAAATGCAAAAAATATTTTTGAAAATAAAAACCTAAAATTTAACCTTCAAGATAAAGTTGTAAATGGAAAAGTTATGGTAGATCAGGGAGTTATAGCCGGATGTGCCGGTGGAACCTATGAAAACATTAAATTTGCAGAAAAAATTCTTAAAAACAAAACTATTGGAGACGAAGAGTTTTCACTAAATGTATATCCTGCAAGTCAACCAATTAATTTTGCTCTCACTAAGGATGGAACTATGAGTAGTTTAATGGAAGTAGGGGGAAATATAAAAACAGCCTTCTGTGGACCATGCTTTGGAGCGGGAGATGTTCCTTCAAACGATGGATTTAGTATAAGACATACTACAAGAAACTTTCCTAACAGAGAAGGATCTAAACCATCCGACGATCAGATATCCTATGTAGCACTTATGGATGCTAAATCAATAGCAGCTACAGCCGCTAATGGAGGTTGTTTAACAGGTGCAGATGAAATTGAGTTTGGAACAAAATACAAAAAATATGAGTTTAATAATAAAATATATAAAAATAGAGTTTACAACGGCTATAAAAAAGAAGACAAAAAAGTAGAACTAAAATACGGTCCAAATATCAAAGATTGGCCTGAAATGATAACTATGCCAGAACATCTTCTTTTAGAAGTAGCAGCAGCTATATATGATGATGTTACTACAACAGATGAACTAATTCCGTCGGGAGATACTTCATCCTACAGATCAAATCCATTGAAATTAGCTGAATTTGCTTTAAGTAGAAAAGACCGTAACTATGTAGATAGAGCAAAAAAAGTACAGGCTGTAGAAAAACAGAGAATAAAAAATGAAAATTTCAAAGAAGTGGAAAGTGTATTTGAAGAAGTTCTAAATAGAAAAGATAAAAATCTTATTGAAAACACCTCTCTAGGGACAGTTATATATGCAAATAAACCGGGAGATGGTTCAGCAAGAGAGCAGGCAGCATCAGTACAAAAAGTTTTAGGCGGCTGGGGTAATATTGCAAAAGAATACGCAACCAAAAGATACAGAAGCAACTGTATAAACTGGGGTCTAATACCTTTTGAAATAGATGGAGATATTGATATCAAAATCGGAGACTGGATATTTGTAGAAAACATTCACAGCAATCTAAAGGAAGGAAAAGATACTTTTGAAGCCAAAAAAATAAGAAAAGAAAATGTTGAAGAGATAACCCTAAAACTACCTAACATGACAAAGGACGAAAGAGAAATACTAATAGAAGGTTCTCTAATCAACTACTATAAATCAAATAAATAGAAAATCAATTTAAAACAGCCTATTATCATATCAATAGGCTGTTTTTGATTTTGTAAAAATTGAAAAAAGTAATTATATTAGTATTTGATTTGTGGTATCATTGTAATGTATACATCAAAGAGGTGAATCTATGAAGAAATCAGAATTTAAAAGAAAACTAAAAAAAGAAGATTTATTTTATGATATAATATCAACTGTTCTTAGACCATTTCTAAGATTTAGATACGACATAAAGACCCACAATAAAGATATTTTAAAATCTAAGGAGCCCTACCTGATAATTGGAAACCATGTGATGGCAGATGATCCGGTTATAGTAAATTTTCACTCAAATAAACTTATAAGATACATAGCATCGGATACCAACTATGATACAACCTGGAAAAGAATAGTGCTTTCTATGGGAGGAGCAATTCCCTTTTCCAAAGGAAATTCAGACTTTAAAGCAGTTAAGCACCTCCTCAGGCTTGTCAAAAACAACAAACCTGTAGGACTCTATCCTGAGGGAGGACGATGCTGGTCGGGAGAAACTGAGGAAATAATATTTTCTACTGCCAAACTAATTAAAATTTTAAACACCACAGTTTATAGAGTAATGACTAAGGGTGGATACCTAAAAAAACCACGATGGGCAGATAAATATAGAAAAGGTAAAATACACTTTTACTATGATGTTCTTTTTAAAAAAGAAGAAATAAAAAATCTAACAGCTGAAGAAATATACGTTAAAATGAAATCTGCCATATATCACAATGAATACAAATGGCAGAAGGAAAATAGCTATATATACAAAGGAAAAAATAGAGCAGAACATATAGAGAGACTTCTTTATTTGTGTCCAAATTGCAAAGGTTTTGATACAATTAGCTCTAGAGAAGATAGCTTTAAATGCAGTGAATGTAAAACAGCATGGAAAATTAACGACTACGGCTTTATTGAAGGTGACTATTACGATAACACAGTAGATTGGAATTTATGGCAGAAAGAAATTTTAAATAATAAATTAAAAAATTCAGAAATAGAGATAGAAACTGGCAGTATAGATATCAAAAAATTCGATAAAGATGGAAAAAAACTTTATAATAAAAAAGTATCAATTAGACTAGACAGCAAAAATCTAATAATTCAAGGAGAAGGTATTGAAGAAAATATAAATGTAGAAAATATAAAAGCCATCAGCATAACTCTTTTAGATATTTTTGAATTTTACAATAATGAAAATAAAAAATACAGGATTATTTTTAATCCTGAAATAAACCCATCCATCATTTACTTTTTAGAGACTCTAAAATTTTATTCAAGGAGATAATACATGAGAGACGATTGGACAGTAGTTCTATACATATTGTATATTTTTGTTTTTATGCTAATAGCAAAACTTATCAAAGAAAAGCTTGGGATATTTAAAAGTATAATCATCCCCAATGCATTACTAGCAGGATTGCTTGGACTTTTAGCCGGGCCTGAAGTTTTAGGAATAATTAATTTTGAAATTAAATTTTACGAATCCTTAGTGTTTCACTTTTTAGGAATAGGATTTATAGCTCTTACCTTATCTGAAAAAAATACAAAGCAGAGGGAAAACTCTATAAATTCAGGATTATTTATATTATCAACCTACTGTTTTCAAGCAGTACTTGGAATGATTTTATTGTTTATTTTGGCAAATACCTTTATGCCTGATATATTCTTTGGATTAGGTTTAATGCTTCCTTTAGCTTTTGGACAGGGACCTGGA
>CAZNLP010000015.1:0-24159 GCA_964574015.1 uncultured Clostridia bacterium
AACAGGTAGTGGGAAAACATATTTAGCTCAAACCCTTGCAAGATTGCTAAAAGTTCCTTTTGCTATAGCAGATGCTACATCATTGACTGAAGCCGGTTATGTTGGAGAAGATGTTGAAAACATAATATTGAGACTTGTACAGGCAGCAGACTACGATATAGAAAAAGCTGAAAAAGGGATTATATATATAGACGAAATAGATAAAATCGCAAGAAAATCTGATAATCCCTCAATCACAAGAGATGTAAGTGGAGAAGGTGTACAGCAGGCCTTGCTTAAAATACTAGAAGGAACTGTAGCAAATGTACCGCCGCAGGGAGGACGTAAACATCCTCACCAAGAATTTTTACAGGTAGATACTTCTAATATACTATTTGTTATAGGAGGAGCCTTTGACGGTATAGAAAAGATAATACAAAAAAGAATAGGTAAAAAATCTATAGGCTTTGGAGCTGAAATAGGCGATAATAAAAAATTAGACTATAGTAAAACTATAAAAAATATACAGGCACAAGATCTACTAAGATATGGTCTAATACCTGAATTTGTAGGTAGGATACCAGTAATAGTTCCTTTAGAGGAATTAGATGAAGAAGCATTAGTAAGAATAATGTCAGATACAAAGAATTCTTTATTGGATCAATATAAAGAATTGTTTAGAATAGATGGAGTAGAGCTTGAAATAGAAAAAGAAGCTTTAAAAGCTATAGCAGAACAAGCATTAGAAATAAAAACTGGTGCAAGAGGTCTAAGAGGTATTATTGAGAAGGTTATGACAGATATTATGTACGAGATACCTTCAAGGTATGATATTGAGAAATGTATTATTACAAAGGATACAATTTTAAATAATAAAGGACCTACTCTTGTACTGAATAACAATGCTGAAAAAGATGAAAATTCAGAAACTGCATAAATAAAATGCCTGTACCAGCAGGCATTTTTTATATAATTAGCAAACAAAATAATCAATGAATTGGAGTAGATATATGATTAATAAATATAATAAAGAAACGAAAACGATGCCGATGATACCTTTAAGGGGAATGCATATTTTTCCAGGTATGGTTATTCATTTTGACGTAGGAAGAGAAAAATCTATAAATGCATTAGAAGAGTCTATGATTAACGACTCTATGATATTTTTGACAACTCAAAAAGATGCCAGTACAGAAATACCTACTGAAGATGATTACTATAAATTTGGTGTTGTTTGTAAAATAAAGCAGATGCTTAAAATGCCTGGAGACAACATAAGGGTTTTAGTTGAGGGTTTAAATAGAGCAAAAATTAATAAGATAAATTCAGATGAGGATTATATTGAAGTTGAGATAGAAAGCTTTATTTATGATGACTCTGAAGAAGTTGGAGAAGAAATGGAAGCTATAATGAGACTTGTGAAAGAGTCTTTTGAAAGCTATACAACAATAAATAATAAGATACCAGATGATGCCATAATATCTGTAAATGAAGTTGAAGAACCGAATAGATTATCAGATATAATAGTATCATATATTTTTCTTAAATCTGCAGATAAGCAAAGTTTATTAGAAACTTTAGATCCATACGAAAGACTTGAAAAGCTTCAGGTAATATTAAAACAGGAAATAGAAGTTGTAAAATTAGAAGAAACAATAAATAAAAGAGTAAAAAAACAAATTAACGAACTGCAGAAAGAATACTACTTAAAAGAACAGATGAAAGCAATTCAAAAAGAACTGGGTGAAGATGAAGACCTAGGTGATGAAGTAGAAGAATATCTTAAAGAGATAAAAAAAGTAAAAATGCCTAAAGAAGCAAAAGAAAAGGCTGAAAAAGAAGCAAAAAGATTATTGAAAATAAATCAAGCTTCCCCTGAGGCCGGTGTAATAAGAACTTATTTAGATTGGTTGATAGGGCTACCTTGGAATAAATCAACAAAAGATAATAAAGATATAAAGAGAGCAAGAAAGGTTTTAGAAGAAGACCACTACGGCCTTGATGATGTTAAAGAAAGAATCCTTGAATTTTTAGCAGTTAGGCAGTTAAATTCAAAAATGAAAAGTCCTATTATATGCCTAGTAGGACCTCCGGGAGTTGGAAAAACTTCTATTGCAAAATCAATAGCAAGAGCTTTAGATAGAAAGTTTGTTAGATTTTCATTAGGAGGCATTAGAGATGAGGCAGAAATAAGGGGGCATAGGAGAACTTACATTGGAGCTATTCCTGGGAGAATAATATCAAATATATCCAAAGTTAAATACAACAATCCTGTATTTCTTTTTGATGAAGTAGATAAAATAGCTCAGGACTTTAGAGGAGATCCTGCTTCAGCATTGTTAGAAGTATTAGATCCAGAGCAGAACAATACTTTTACAGACCATTACTTAGAAACAAGTTTTGATTTGTCTAAAGTTATGTTTATTACTACAGCTAATACTACAAGTACAATACCAAGACCATTGCTTGATAGAATGGAAGTTATAGAAATTTCAGGATATACAGCAGAAGAAAAACTTAATATCGGTAAAAAATACCTAATACCAAAACAGTATAAAGAGCATGGTTTAACAAAAGATGATGTTCAAATATCTGATAATGCTTTAATAGAAGTAATTGAAAAATATACAAAGGAATCAGGAGTTAGAGAACTTGAAAGAACAATTGGAAATATAATTAGAAAAGCTGCAGTTAAAATTGTAGAAAAAGAAAAAGAGAAAATAGTTGTAAATGTTAATAGTTTAGAAAAGTATTTAGGAATTCCTAAATATGAATACGAAAAAGCTTATGAAAATAATCAGATCGGAATAGCAACTGGCTTAGCTTGGACAAGAGTAGGAGGAGAAACTCTATTTATAGAAGTAAATCTTATGAATGGGGACGGAAAGCTCCAGCTGACAGGACAGCTTGGTGATGTTATGAAAGAATCGGCAAAAGCAAGTTTAAGTTACGTGAGAGCACATTTAGATAAATATGATATTGATGAAAAGTTTTATAAAACTAAAGATATACATGTTCATGTACCTGAAGGAGCTATACCTAAAGATGGACCATCAGCGGGAATAACAATGGCAACAGCTCTTTTGTCAGCTTTAACAAATAGACCGGTAAATAAAAAAGTGGCAATGACAGGAGAAATCACTCTTAGAGGAAGAGTTTTACCTATAGGTGGAGTCAAAGAGAAGGTTTTAGCTGCAAATAGAGCAGGTTTAGATACTGTTCTTTTACCAAAAAGAAATGAAAAAGACCTAAATAAAATACCAAAAAATGTTAAAAAAGATTTAAATATAATATTAGTAGATAGCATGGATGAGGTAGTTGAACATGCTTTACTAGGGAGAAATAGTAGTGAAAATTAAAAAGTCAGAATTAATAATTACAGCTGGTAGGCCGGATCAATATCCAGTTACCAGCTGCAAAGAAATTGCCTTTGCAGGTAAATCAAATGTTGGTAAATCATCACTCATAAATGCACTTCTTGATAGGAAAAATCTAGCAAGAACAAGCGGTGCTCCTGGGAAAACCAGGACGGTTAATTTCTATTCAGTGAACGATAATGAACTAGTTATAGTTGACTTACCAGGTTACGGATATGCAAGGGTTTCAAAAAAAGAAAAAGAAAAATGGCAGAAAATGATAGAAACCTATTTACATAAAAGAGAACAGTTGAGAGAAGTTATACTCTTAGTTGACATCCGTCATGAACCTGGTGAAAATGATGTTATAATGTACGATTGGATTAAATCTTTTGGTTTTAGCGGATTAGTTATTGCTACAAAATCTGATAAAATACCAAAAGGTAAAATAGATAAACATATAAAAATCATAAAAAACAAACTTGCTATAGAAGAAGAAGGATTGATTATACCTTTTTCATCAACAAATAAATTAAACAAAAAAGAAGTTCTTTACCTTCTTGAGAATTTAGAGTAGGTGATTTTATAGAAGTAGTTAAGGAATTAAGATCTTTTAGTAAAGAAGAAGTTATAAAAAAAATGACTGAAATTAGTTATAATTTCGATAAAAATAATAATTTTTCTTTCAAAATAATTTCAGAAGGATTTGCTGAAATAGGAATTATCAAACTTAAAAAAATAATAATTAAAATTGATATTGAGGAAAATTTAATAGATATTTTTGACAAAGAGTTTTTAGTAAAATTTTCAAGAGGTGGAGCATAAAAAAATAGAGCTGTTAAGCTCTATTTTTAATTTACTTTTTCTGCTCTATTACCTTATTAACTACTTTTGAAAATTCATTAGTAATTTCTTCGCTTAGGCCTAATACTCCATACTTAGATAAAGTTGTAATTTCCTGAGTCATTGGAAGTTTACAGAGAATTGGTACATCTTTTTCATCAACAAAGTTTTTTTCATCATATTCAAACATATTGATTTTTTCTCCGCAGTTGGGACATTTTATATAGCTCATATTTTCAACTACACCTAAAACAGGTATTTTCATCTGGTTAGCCATATGTACAGCTTTGTTTACTATCATAGATACCATATCTTGAGGAACTGTAACCATTAATATTCCAGTCATAGGAAATGACTGCATTGCTGTTATTGCAACGTCAGCTGTTCCTGGAGGCATGTCGACTATTAAATAGTCTAAATCACCCCATATAACATCAGTCCAGAACTGTTTTACTAAATTTCCTATTATTGGTCCTCTCCACAACACGGGAGAATCTTCAGTATCAACTAAAAAATTTGTAGACATAACCTTTAAACCACCTGGTGCAGTTAAAGGAACCATACCTTTTTCTGAAGATGTGGTTATTCTTTCATTTTGTAATTTTACTAATCTTGGAATACTTGGACCGGTAATATCAGCATCCATCAATCCAACATCATATCCATTTCTAAGCAATTCATATGCAAGCATGGTAGAAACAGTAGATTTACCTACGCCACCTTTTCCACTCATTACACCTATAATATTTTTTACATTATTTAACGGATTATTTTCTATAGTGCAAGTATTTTGTTTATCCGTACTACAGCTATCTTTTGAAGGACAGCTATTACATTCTGACATAATATTACCTCCTTTTTTATGGCATTTGCCAAAAAAATAATACCACTTACAATAAAAGTTGTCAAATACTTAAAATTAAATTAAAATAGTATGGATAATCTTGTAAAAAAAAACCATAAATGATAAACTAAACAAGGTGATAAGAGTGACAAAATATGATAAAATTTTAATAGTTATAGTTGTAGTTATAAGTCTTTTTGGTATGTATTTAGTAAAGGAAAAGGCATTGAATTACAATAAAAAATATGTAGAGATAATTGTTGATGGTAATGAACATAGCAAGTATGTTTTAGATGATAAAATAGATAAAGAAATTAAAGTAGAAGTAGACGAAGGATATAATATTATACATATACATGATGGACAGGTGATTGTAGAAGAGAGTAATTGTGACAATCAACTTTGTGTACGTAAAGGTGTAATAGAAGAGCCTGGAGAATTAATAGTATGTCTTCCCCATAAAGTTGTTGTTCAGATAACTGGAACACAGGAAGATCTAGACTCAATAAGTTATTAGCGGTGATTAAATGAATAGGACTAGAGAATTTATATTTTTAGCTTTGTTAACTGCCTTTGCAGTACTACTAAGTGTTTTTGAAAACTTAATACCACTTCCAATTGCAGCTCCAGGAGCTAAACTGGGATTAGCCAACATGATAATATTATCAACACTAGTTGTTTTTGGATTTAAAAAAAGTTTTACTGTCAACATAGTAAGAACTTTTTTAATATTGATTATTATAGGAAATCCTATTAGTTTTATATATAGTTTTTTTGGAGCTATCAGCAGCTTGATTGTAATGTATATTGTTTACAAATATTTTTCGAAATATTTCAGTTTAATAGGAGTTAGTATTTTGGGAGCAGTAGCTCATAATACAGCACAGGTAGCTACAGCAAGTTTTATATTAGAAAATATAAATATTTTTTCTTATCTACCTATTATGTACCTTATAAGTTTATTTACAGGTTTTTTTGTAGGTTTTTCGTCGAATTTCATAGTTAAACATTTGAACAAAATACTTAATAAAGTTGACTGGAGATAGTTATGAAAAAAAATAAAAATATATTAATGATTTTTTTTCTTATTGTTGCAGGAGCAATAATGGGAAATATAATAGGGGGTTTATTTTCAGATGTTTTTCCTGTATTAAAAATTTCTGAAAGCATTTATTTTGGTCCAGCTGTACTTGATTTAAATTTCTTATCTTTAACCTTTGGATTTACTTTTAGTTTAAGCTTAGCAGGTTTGCTGGGTATATTTATAGTTCTTATAATATTTAAAATTTTTTACTAGGAGATAAAATGAAAATTATACTTGCATCAGCTTCACCAAGAAGGAAGGATATTTTAAAAAGATTTGTAGACTTTGAAGTAGTTCCATCAAAAGCTGAAGAAAAATACAGAAAAAATTTAAAACCTCATGAGGTATCGATGTATCTTTCATTAATTAAAGGAATAGAAGTAGCGGATAGAATCAAATCAAAGGACTCAATTATTATAGGTGCAGATACTATTGTTTATTTGGATAAGATATTAGAGAAACCAAGAAACAGACAGGAAGCTAAGGAATACTTAAAACTATTAAAAAGGAAAAAACATAGTGTGTATTCTGGATTTTCCATAATAGATAGCAGTAGTTTTAAAAAAATCACAAGTTATGAAAAGACAGAGGTACATTTTGGAGATTATGATGATGATTTTATCGAAAATTATTTGAATAAAAATGAGTATATAGATAAGGCAGGAGCCTATGCTATACAAGGTTACGGTAGTCTTTTTGTAAAAAAAATAGAAGGGGATTATTTAAATGTAATGGGTTTTCCTTTATATTCAATCTCCCGAAGTTTAAAAAAGAATTTCAACATAGATTTGATGGCAATGGGGGATTAATGAAAGAAAAATATACCATACTTGAAATACCAAAAGATGAGAGACCAAGAGAAAAATTATTGAAATACGGTGGAAAAGCATTAACTAATTCAGAACTTTTAGGAATACTTCTCAGAGTTGGAAGCAAAAAGGATACAGCAATTACACTGGGACAAAAGATACTTAAGGAAGATGAAAGAGGGTTGCTTAATCTGGCTGAAGCTACTCCTGAAAGTTTAAATAAATTTCATGGAGTGAGTAATGCAAAAGCAGCTTCTATATTAGCAGCAGTAGAGTTAGGAAAAAGAATATCTGCAACAAAGATAGAAGATACTTTTAAAATAACTTCCCCCCAAGATGTCTCATCCTTAGTTATGGAAGATATGAGGTATTATAAAAAAGAGTATTTTAAAATAATTTTATTAGATACAAAAAACAAAGTGATAGATATAAAGACTATATCTATAGGAAGTCTTAACTCTTCTATAGTACATCCAAGAGAAGTTTTTTTAGAAGCAGTAATGAAAAGTAGTGCTTCAATAATACTTTTACATAATCATCCAAGCGGAGAAGTACAACCAAGTAGAGAAGATATTAACATCACAAATAGGTTAATAAAAGCAGGGGAAATAATGGGAATAAAAGTACTGGATCACATTGTTATAGGTGATGGAACTTATTTGAGTTTTAAAGAAGAAAATATTATTTAAGGAGGTTTTAAATGTCTTTTTTAGACGGATTTTCAAAAAATTTAGGAATAGATTTAGGTACTGCAAATACATTAGCATACATAAAAGGCAAAGGAATTGTTATAAATGAGCCATCGATAGTGTCAATTGATGTAACAGAGCAAAAAGTTATTGCCGTAGGTTTAGAAGCAAGCGATATGATAGAACGGACACCTAAAAACATAAAAACTATTCGGCCATTAAGCAACGGTGTAATAGCTGATTTTGAGATAACACAAACTATGTTGAAATACTTTATAAAAAAGACTTTAAAAGGATTCCATCTTTTCAAGCCTATAATTGTTATAGGGATACCAACAGGAGTAACGGCAGTAGAAAGAAGAGCAGTAGAAGAAGCTGCAAGAAGTGCTGGCGGTAAAAAGGCTATACTTATCGAAGAACCAATGGCTGCAGCAATTGGAACAAAACTACCGATACATAAAGCAGAAGGTAATATTATAGTTGATATTGGTGGAGGAACTACGGATACTGCTGTCATGTCTTTAGGAGGTATAGTTGCCAGTGAATCAATTAAGATTGCAGGGGATAATATTGATGAAGACATCAGAGAACATCTAAAGAAAAATTATAGGGTAGAAATAGGATTAAAATCAGCTGAAAACATTAAAAGAATGATTGGTAATGCATCAGCTGCATACGATAAAAATTATAAGGAAGATGAAAAAATTAAAAAAATGGTAGCAACAGGTAGAGATTTAGTTACTGGATTACCAAAGAAAATTACCTTAACTGATGAAGAAATTAGAGAAGCTATACAAGATTCAGTAGATGCTATCGTATCCTCTATAAAGAGAGTTTTAGAAAAAACTCCACCGGAATTATCCTCAGATATATCTGAAAATGGTATATATTTAGCTGGAGGAGGAGCACTATTAAAAGGACTTAACTTATTAATCGAAAAAGAAACGGGAATCAGCACAATTATTTCAGATAATCCTTTAGAATGTGTAGTACTTGGAACAGGAATAGTATGTGAGAATTTGGATAAGTATAAAAACTTTCAGTAAGTGGTGGTTATGTGAAAAATAAAAAAATAATAAAAAGGTTTGTTGTAATATCAATATCCATTATGCTTATTGTTTCAATAGGATACACATCGGTTTTTAACGTAGGCACAACTACCGGTGAAAATATAATTGGATCTATAACTTCCCCTTTCCAAAAAGTTTTCTACAATATTGGTAGGATTTTTTCTAATTCATATGAATCGATATTAGAGATTTATAAAGTAAGAGAAGAAAACGAACAGCTTAAAAATAAAGTTTATGAACTTTCAAATCAAAACAGAATCCTTTTGGATATAGTAGAAAATAAAGATTTTTTAGAGAATGAGTATAAAATGAGGGAATCTTTAAAGTTTGATTACATTAAGGCTCAAATTATAAGCAGAGATCCTAATAATTGGTTTCAGAAATTTACTATAGATAAAGGTACTAAGGATGATGTTAAAAGAGATGATATTATAGTTCATGCTGCGGAGATAGATAATGATTTAACAGTTATTGGACTTGTTGGGAAGGTAATAGACGTAGGTAGTAACTGGTCGAAAATCATTACTATAACAGACATAAATAGTAGTCTTAGCTTTCGAAATATTAGAAATAATTCTAGTGGTATACTTAAAGGACAAATAGATAACTCTATAGAAGGTTATACTTTTTCGAAAGAAGATGATATCAATATAGGGGATATTTTGGTGACTTCAGGCTTAGGAGAAATATATACTCATGATATTTATATAGGTAAGGTAACCTCTGTTAATACAGAGTCTACTCTTACTAACAATATAGATATAGAGCCGGTTATAGACTTTGAAGAACTTCACAGTGTTTATGTTTTAAGAATTAATAGGTGATTATATGAAAAGAATTTTTCCTTTTTTTATTATACTTTTAAGTGTTATTTTGCAATCTACAATATTTCAATTTATTAAAGTATTTGACGTAGTTCCTAGCATATCTTTAATTTTCCTTGTAATTTTCTCCATCCAATTCGGTGAGTATTATGGAGGGTTACTGGGACTATTCTTAGGATTATTAACAGATATATTATATGTAGGATTTTTTGGCATAAATACTTTGATATATTTTTTATTAGGATATATTTTAGGCAATTTCAAAGAAAATGTGTATAAAGAAGATTATTTAACTTATTATTTTGCAGTAGGTATAATGACGGTTTTATATAATACTTTTTTTTATATAATTATATTTTTTCTTCAGGTAGAAATTAACAGTATAATAAATATGATAAAACCTATAATTATAGAAATAGTATTAAATCTAATACTAACTTATCCTATATTAAAGCTGGAATTTAAAGTATTGAACAAAATGGGAATAAAGTTGAAGTATTATTAAATGAGGTGGTTAAGATAAATATTTTTAATTATAAAAATAGGCATGTGGTATTTTTTTATATAGTATTGATACTACTATCTTTAATTACCTTTAGACTGTCTACTCTAACCTTAATTGAGGGAGATGAGTATAGGCTGGAATCTGATATAAAAAGGATTAGAGACATTCCTATTAAGGCACCAAGGGGTAATATATATGATAGAAATGGTAAAATTTTAGCTGAAAATATACCTAGTTTTACTGTTCAACTTTTAAAAGATGAGTTAAATTATATTGAATTTAAAGAAACAGCATATCTTTTAACAAAAATATTAGATAACAACGGCGAAGATTTGCTTGATGATTTTCCTATTGAAATGAATACCTTTAAATTTATTAAGGACGAAGAAGTATATTCTTATCCTGAAGAGATGATTTTGGATGTTATTTTAAGTAACAATTTAGTCTCAGAGATTTATACAAATTCATCAAATTATGACGGCAATATTAACATGAAAAAAAGATTCTTTTTAATACTTAAAAAGGAAAGTATTAATTTGCCTATTGAGTATAAAAATGAAAAATTAATTTACACTGATGGATACACTAATTGGTTAAAAAACAACAATCTTGATATAAATTTAAACGAAGAAGAATTAATGATAAAAAGATACAAAGAAGATAAAAAATATTTAAGAAAACTTCTTGGAAATTCAGAAGGTAGAAAGTATATATTTGATTTTTTGAAAGATAGAGATTTAATAGAAAATATTCAGGTGATGGATTTTTCATTTAATTATGATGAAGATTATAATCAATTGAAGAAGAAGCTAATTAGAGAGGTTCCTGAATCAATAACATTTAATACTTCTGCAAAGTCTGACTTTGTAGAATTAGTTAGGAAATATTCTTTAGAAAACTTATTTAGTAGTATCTACTTAGAAGGAGAAGAAAGAGTTGCTCCTGGAATAATCTTATATGAAAAAATATTAGAAGAGTATCCTGAAATACCGATTAATTATGTTGAAAGTGATAGCAATACCTTATATTTTAACTTCTCATCAGAGGAAGATAAGAATAATTATTTGCAAAACAACAATCTAACTGAAGAAACAACAGCCTTCCAGATTATATTGAATATTGCTAAATCTGAGAACTATGATTATGAAGTTATCGTTGATGATAAAGTAAAATACTACTCTCAAAGTGAGCTTCTAAAATATATAAATCCTGAAATATCAGTTGCGAGTTGGGAGTACACTGCAATTTTAAAGAAAAATAACTGGGTTGAAGGAAACTTAGATGAAGAACATATAGAAGATAGTCCGGAAGAAATTTTTGAAAACCTTAGAAAAGAAATAGAAATAGACGAAGATATAAGCGACTATGAAGCGAGAGATATATTTGTATTAAGAGAAAGATACTTAGATCAGGGATATAGAGCATATTATCCTATAGATATATGTTATAATGCATCTGAAAAAACAGTAGCTTTAATTGCTGAAAATTCAAACAAATTAAATGGTGTCGATATAATCATTGAGTCAACAAGATACTATCCTTATAAAGAATCAGCTGCTCATATTTTAGGATATATGGGTAAAATATCTCAAGATTATGAATTAGAAAAATATGTAGAAGAAAACAATTACAGTAGAGATGATTTAATCGGGAAAACAGGGGTAGAAGAAAAATTCGAAGATTTATTGAGTGGAAAAAAAGGTTCTCAGACATTAGAAGTTGATGCCTATGGTAATAGAACAAAAGTAACAGATGTTAAAGAACCAGTGCCTGGCGGAAATCTTCATCTCACATTGGATATGGAATTACAACAAAAATCAGAAGAAATTTTTAAATACGGATTAAAAGAAATCCAAAAAGGAGGCACCTTTGAAAGTAAATGGGGGGATTTTGACTTTGAGGATAATTACAATCAAGCTAATTCAGGAGCCTTAGTAGTAGTAGATGTGGAAACTGGAGAAATTCTTTCAATGGTAAATTATCCATCATATGATCCGAACCTTTTTTCAACGGGGATTACTACAGAAAACTGGGAAGGTTTAATGAATGAATCGAAAAATCCACTGGCACCTAAACCTTTGTATAACATATCAATGCTTACAGAAATACAACCGGGTTCAACCTTTAAAATGGTAACAGCATTAGCTGCTCTACAAAAAGGTATATCACCCTATGAAGAAATATATGGTGCAGGTCATATGGAAGTAGGAAATCAACAATTTGGGTGTTGGATATGGAATATGTACAAAGGGCAGCATGGGTATGAGAATATGTATGAAGCTTTAAGAGATTCCTGTAATTATTATTTTTTCACACTAGTATTAGGAGAAAACCCGGTTACTAAAGAAAGAGTATCTCAAACTGTTACATTAGAAGATATACTTAATATGGCTAAAGAATTAGGTTTAGGAGAAAAAACAGGTATAGAAATCGACTTACCTTACGAATCTTCTGGAGGATTGCCTAATCCTGATACAAAAGCTGATAATGCAAGATACTACTTAGAAATATATTTAGAAGAAAACATAGATAAGTTTTATAAGGATGATGTAACTTTTAATAGCGATGAAAAAGAACAGCTTATAAATAAAATTCTTTCTTGGACTAGAAATGAAGAACCACTGACAAGAATTGAAGTTTATGATGGCTTAGAACTATTGGGAGTTAACCCTGATAAAACAAACAACTACGGAATTCCAATAACTGATATAATAAAATACACATACTTAAACTCAGCTATATGGAATTATGGAGACACCATGAATATTAGTATTGGTCAAGGAGATAACTCGTATACTCCACTACAAATGGCAAGATATACAGCTACTATAGCAAATGGAGGATACAGAAAAAACTTAAGTATTGTAAAAAGAGGAACAGATTATACAGAAGGAGAAACACTATATCAACCTGTCAGAGAAGAAGAAAGAATTAATATCGACGATTATGGATATTTAGACGAAGTTACAAAGGGTATGGTATTAGTAGCAGAAGACAGTAAAATATACAGAGATTTTCCAATTGAAGTAGCTGCAAAAACTGGAACTGCTGAAAAAGATGGAATAAATCCTGAAACAGGAGAGGGGTATAACGACTTTGGTTGGTATGTAGCTTTTGCCCCGGCAGATAACCCTAAAATAGCTGTAGCAACAGTAATATTCCAAGGGGGATCCGGTCGATATCCATCACCTTTGGTAAGAGAAATTATCGGTGAATATTTTGGGTTAGAACCTGAGGAAGAAGAGCTGGATTAGACCCTTAGGAAGAATGAATAAGGAGGAATTATGAGTAAATTTATTATGATGACATCCTGCGAGGAAAAACAAGGGAAGACCATTTTTTCCTTAATAACATCTGAGTACTTAGCTGAAAATAACAAGGTTCTCTTGGTAGATTTGTCTAGTAGCGAAAAAGATTGCTCACATTATTTAGATGTTAAGGAG
The DNA here is from genome assembly GCA_964574015.1 of uncultured Clostridia bacterium. GTDB lineage: Bacteria > Bacillota > Clostridia > Tissierellales > Dethiosulfatibacteraceae > UBA8670. The sequence continues at coordinate 13,447 of CAZNLP010000015.1, forward strand.
CAGGTAATTTATGATGTAGTTGATTTAATTAAAGATACCTGTAGCATGGAACAAGCAGTAATTAAAATTGAAGAAGAAAATTTTCAGTTTGATTTTTTGCCAGCACCGAGATTAAAAGATAAATATAAAAAATTAGATTTAGGACATTTAAAGAAAATATTTATGGAAAGCAACGGAATCTATGATCATGTAATAATAGACGGGAGCTCTATAGTAGATGATGTGAAAACTGCTTCTTATGAAATAATTGATTTAGCAATCATACTTTCATATAGTAAGATTGAAGATGTAAAGGAAATTTTCTCTTCTTTAAATATTATAGGCAAAGATGTAAAGGATATAAAACTAGTTATAAATAAAATAAGTGAAAAAGATGAAAAAAAAGGGAATTCACTCACAGTTAAAGAAATAGAAGAGTTGCTAAAGGTACCAGTAGCAGGCAGAATACAATTTAAGCCTAAGTATAATGCTCTTGAAAAGAATTTTCTATCTGAAGGTAAATATGAAGAGATTTTAAATGTAGTAAAAAAAATAATTTAAGGAGTTTTAAATGAACAAATTATTTGGTACAGATGGAATTAGAGGAATAGCAAATACAGAGTTAAATACGGAATTAGTATATGAGGTAGCAAGATCAGGCGGTTATTATTTAACTAAGGACATAAAAAAAAGAAGACCCAAAATAGTTTTGGGAACAGATACCAGAATATCAAAAGATATGATAGAGGGTGCTCTTGTTGCCGGATTAACATCGATAGGGATTGACGTACTTTTTGTAGGTGTTATACCAACTCCGGGGGTAGCATACTTGACAAAAGAGTTAAAAACAGATGGGGGAATAGTAATATCTGCTTCTCATAATCCAGTAGAATATAATGGAATTAAATTTTTTGATAGTAATGGTTATAAATTAGATGAAAAAGAAGAAAAAGAAATAGAAAATTATATTGGAAAGTTAGATTTGCATCCAATTAAAGAAGAATTAGGCAGAAAAATATATTTAAATAATGGACTAAAAAAATATATAAATTTTCTCAAAGAAAGTATAAAAACTAATTTAAAGGGATTGAAAATTGCTTTGGATTGTGGAAATGGAGCTTCTTATGAAGCAGCACCACTATTATTCAACGAATTAGGAGCAGAAGTATATGTAGTAAATTCAGAACCTAATGGTTTAAATATCAATGTAAACTGTGGCTCAACTTCACCTGAAGAAATACAAACTTTAGTACAAGAAACAAATGCTGATATAGGTCTGTCTTTTGATGGAGATGCTGATAGAGTTATTGCAGTTGATGAAAAGGGTGAAATTATAGATGGTGATAAAATAATGGCATCAATAGCCTTAGATCTTAAAACAGATCAAAAGTTAAAGAATAACACCTTGGTTTCGACGCTTATGAGTAACCTGGGATTAGATTTATACTTAAAAGATTATGATATAAATATAGTTAAAACAACTGTTGGAGATAGAAATGTACTAAAAAAAATGAAAGATGAAGATTATATTATTGGTGGTGAACAATCAGGGCATGTAATATTGTTAAATTATAATACAACTGGAGATGGTATGCTTACTGGATTGAAACTAGCTGAAATCATTAAGAAAAATTCTTACAAAGCTTCAAATTTAGCTGAAAATATGAAAATTATGCCTCAAACCTTAAAAAATGCTAAGGTAAACAATGGAAATAAGAACAAATATTTAGAAGATGAGTATATATCTAAATGTATAAAAGATATTGAAGAAGAGTTTTCTGGAAATGGGAGAGTTTATATTAGACCAAGCGGAACAGAACCACTGGTTAGAGTTATGATTGAAGGAGAGAACCAACTATATATTGAAGAGAAGGCTCTTAACCTGGTAAAAATAATAGAAGAAAGATTAAATTAACTTATTAACTCTTTTAACCCAATAATCTTTTATAGTTATATTACAGATAGGACACTTTCTAACCCCTAATCTTTTATCTCGAATAAAAATAACCTTATTAGAACAATAGGGACACCATAGTTGATTTTTATCTAACGAAATATTTGGGGGAATTTCTTTATCGGGAATTTTATTGAATTTAGCTAATTTAAATAGTGAAAGTTGTTTTTCTTCCAATATAATACCTCCTATTTGAGTGGGTAGTTATATTTTATATTATTATATATAATCTTGCAAAATAATTTATAAAGTATATAATTAATTTAAAGATTTAGGAAAACAGGAAAATAAGAGAGGTGAACTAATGGTAACGATAAAAGATGTAGCGAGATTAGCAGGAGTATCAATATCTACAGTGTCAAGAGTAATAAATGATAGTAAGCCTGTCTCTAAAGAAGTAAGAGAAAAGGTAATTGAAGTAATTGAAGAAACAGGATATAGACCAAATGATGTAGCCAGAAGCTTGGTAACTAGAAGATCTCATCTAATAGGTGTTATTGTAAATGATTTAACCAGCTTTTATGTTTCAGAGATGGTAAAAGGAGTTGAAGAAGTAGGTAAAATGTATAACTTCGATATACTTTTATGCAGCAGTTACTATGATAAAGAAGCTCAAATTAAGTACTTACAACTGTTAGATAGAAAACAGGCTGAAGGACTTATAATGATAGGATATAAATTTGATGAGGAAATATTTGATAAAATTAAAAAATTAAATGAACCAACTATTTATTTTACCAGAGATATAAAAGATGAAAATGTAAATCAGGTTAAAATTGATACAAAAGCTGCAATGTATGAAATGACAAAATATATTATAAAAAGCGGTCACAAAAAATTGCTTTATGCTTATGATTTTAATGATAAAACAACTCATGAAAAAGAAAAAATGCATGGTATTGAAAATGCAGTAAAAGAAGATAAACATGTTTCCTGGGAAAAAATAGATGTAAAAGGTAGAAAATATAAAGAAGGCTACAATTTTGGAGAAAATTTATCGAGAAAAAAAATTAAATTTTCAACGATTATATGTTCTAATGATGAAATTGCAATGGGATTAACAAATGCACTATTTGATAACAATGTTAAAGTTCCAGAAGATGTATCAGTTGTAGGATATGGAGATTATAGAGAAGGAAATATAATTAGACCTAAACTAACAACAGTAAGAGAACCTTACTATGATATAGGGGCTGTTTTAATTAGAAATTTAATTAAGGAAATAGAAGGGGAAGAAAAAATAGACAAAAAAATCAACTTGCCTTTCTCTATAGTAAAAAGAGATAGTTTAAAAGTATTAAAATAATAGAAGGAGTGAAACTTTGATAAGTAAAGAAAAAATTAAAAGAATAAATTTTTTAGCAAAAAAATCAAAAGATGAAGGCCTAACAAAAGAAGAAAAAGAAGAACAGGCTGAATTAAGAAATGAATATATAAAAAATGCAAAAAAATCTTTAAGAAATCAATTAGATAACATAGAAATTGTAGATTAAAAATAGCTCAAGTGATGTGATAACAGCACTTGAGTTTTTATTATTTGGATTTAAAATAGTCAACTATACCATAAGTAATCTGTTTACTTACCTCCTGTTGAAAAGAAATATTATGGATATTTTTTTCTTCCCAAGAATTAGACATAAAGCCAATTTCTATTAAGGCGGCGGGAATATTTGTTGATCTCAACACCTCAAAATTTCTATCATAAATACCATCTCTATATATACTGTTAATACCTACAACACTGTCGTAGATAGATTCAGCTAATTTGCTGCTCTCTTTACCGCTTTTATTACCCTTTGTGTCGTAATAAGTACTCATACCGTAATAATTGGAGTTATTTAGAGAATTATGATGGATACTAAACATAATATCAGCATTATGTTTATCAGCTATAGCTGCTCTTTCTACTCGATTAATATACATATCACTTTCTCGAGTCATTATTACTTCAGCACCTAAGTCGGTTAACATTTTTTTAACTAAAAAAGCAACACTTAGATTAACATCTTTTTCATACTTACCACTTGAACTTATTGCACCGGGATCTTTTCCGCCATGACCGGGATTAAGAACAATTTTCTTGCCGTAAATCGGTAGAGTTTCAATTAGATAGTCTTGATGGCTGTATCCAACATATCCATCCCATGTAACTACTTTATACCATTTTCCTTCTTCAGATACTATTCTTACTTCCGTGCCTTCAGGCATTACTGTTATTATTTCATGATTTAAAGAAGGTCCAGATCTTAGCCTTAGATTATCTGTAGTTTCTTTAAAAGATATTATGCTATTGATATTGAAATTGTTACCTAAGGACATCAACCATCCTGCAGCATATCCATATTTATCTTTATCTAAACCTAACTTAAACCAACCGTATTCTTCGCCGTAAAATTTAAAATCTTGATATTTATTTCCCTGACCTACTACTTCACCACTTAAAGATGGTGAAGTTCTTATATTTATAACATCATCTAAAAAATATACATTGCTGCTACCATCAGAAATAACATCGCCCAGCCAGCTTGCTACAAAAGCTTCCATACCTTTATATTCTACTACATACCAGCTGTGAAAAGTATCTAAGTATTTTACTTTTTCACCGTCTTTAATCTGTCCTATAATTTTTGAGCTGGTAGTTGGAGACATCCGAAGATTAGCATTAGTTCCACAGGTATTTAGAAAGTATTTAGGAGGATTAACATTAACAAAAAAACTATCTATCCATCCAATACTTCCTGAAGGAGATTTAATTTTATAAAATTGTTCGGACTTATCCAAAATACTTATATAATCATTTTTATTAAGTGTTTCAATGGATTTAGATTCATAGCTAGGAAGAGAGTTAATATTAAGACTGTCTATGTTTATTCTACCAAAACCTAAACCAAAAACCGGTATTTGTAAAATTAATAAAAAAATAAGTATAAATATTATTTGTTTTTTCATAAGCACCTCTTATGTATTATTTTATTCTATAAGTATTATATCCTTTGTAGTATATTTTCTGTATGTTTTTACTGTTATCAAGTTTTTCAAATATTTTTTTAGAATCACTGCAATTTCTATTTTCTAAGAAACTTTTAATTTCAAACTGGTTCATAGGATGCCTCTTAATTATAGAGAGAATCGATTCATAATGGTCTGATTCTTTGCTTACAAAACCTTCAGATGTTAATAAGTTTATCGGCGTGGCCTTTAAAGACTTTACAGCATATTTTATAAAGGCTTCATCAGGTTCTTCAACATAATTTTCAGCAGGAGGTCTAACAGGTGTATTTACAAAAACTCTATCATAAGAAATATCTTTTAAAATATATTTGAACCTATCAATACTTTCTTTACTGTCGTTGTAGTTTTTAACCAGCATTATTTCCAACCATAACTCACCTTCAAATATTTTAGAAAATTCAATTAAGCCCTTCTGTACATCGCTATATTTAATTTTAGGATGAGGTCTGTTAATTTTTTTGAATTCATTTTCATTTGATGCATCTAATGAAGGTAGAATTATATCTAATTCTTGTAATTCCGACCAAATATTTTTTTCTTTTAAAAGAGCACCATTTGTAATTAATGCTACAGGTTTATCTGTATTATGTTTTAGGAAGTTGATTAAATCTCCTAATGATTTATACAAAGTAGGTTCACCTTCACCAACAATAGTTACAACATCATAATTATCATTATTTTTATTGTACTCTGTAAACTCTTTTTTCATATCCTCTAAATCAAAAAAGTCTTTTCGGTCATAGGTCATCTTATCTGTTCTTCCTAATTGACAGTAAATACAGGAGTAGTTACATGTTTTTTTAGGTATAGGACTAATTCCTAAAGATAAACCCATCCTTCTTGAAGGAACTGGACCGTATAAAAATTTATAATTTTCCATAAAATCATCCCCTTATTTGAATTATACCACATGTAAGAAAGGATAATAAGACGACTATGTTACAAGTTATTTAAATTTGTTAATTATACTTCCTTGATTGATTTAAAAAGCTATTATATAATGAAATGATTAAACTACAGGAGGATAAAAATGGAGACGAGAGTAAGATTTGCACCAAGTCCGACAGGATTTGTACATATAGGAAGTTTAAGAACTGCATTATATGATTATTTATATGCTAAAAAGAATAAAGGAAAATATATTCTAAGAATAGAAGATACAGACAGATCAAGATTTGTAGAAGGAGCCTTAGAAAATTTAATTAATTCTTTAGAGTGGGCGGGAGTACCTCACGATGAAGGTGTTTTTATAGAAGATGGAGAAATAATACAAAAAGGTGAATACGGACCTTACATTCAATCTGAAAGATTGGATCTATATAAAAAGCACATTGATGAACTTTTAGAAAAAGGGCTAGCATACAGATGTTTTTGTTCTAAAGAAAGACTTGATAAAATTAGAGAAGAGCAGAAAAGAAAAGGTGAAACTCCAATGTATGATAAACACTGCAGAGGACTTTCTGATAAAGAAATACAAAAAAATCTGGAAGAAGGAAAAGACTATGTAGTTAGACTTAAGATTCCAGAAGATGAAAATATAGAGTTTAACGACTTAATAAGAGGAAAAATTTCTATAAATTCAAAAGAAATAGACGATCAGGTTTTAATTAAATCTGACGGATTTCCTACATATCACTTTGCTGTGGTTGTAGATGATCACTTGATGAAGATAAGTCATGTAATAAGAGGAGAAGAGTGGTTAACATCAACTCCAAAACAGGTTATATTATTCAACTATTTTGGCTGGGAAGCACCGGAGTTTGTACACCTACCTACTGTATTAAATAAAGATAAGAAAAAATTAAGTAAAAGACAGGGGGATGTTTCAGTTACAGACTTTAAGGACAAAGGATATCTGCCGGAGGCACTTGTAAATTATCTTGCTTTAGTTGGATGGAGTCCAAAGGGAAATGAAGAGATTTTTTCAATGGAAGAACTTATTAATGAATTTTCTTTTGAAAATGTTTCTAAAACTGGAGGAGTTTTTGATGTCGAAAAACTAAACTGGATAAACTCCCAATATATTAAGAAATACGATAATGAAAAATTATACGAATTAATCAAACCTTTCCTAGTAGAAGAAATATTTACAGAGAGTGAATTTGATTTAAAAAAAGATTGGCTAATTAAGACAATAGATTTAGTTAAAGAAAAAATAAATAATTTAGAAGAAATTGTTCCTCATATAGAGATGTTTGTAGGAACAGAAGTAAAAGCTAATGATGAAGTAAAAGAAACTTTAGCTCAAGAGGGAGTAAAAGAATTATTAGAAGCCTTCATTAAAGAACTTGAAAGCATTGATGAGGTAGATGAGGATTTCGCAAAAGGAATATTTAAAAAGTTACAAAAACAAACAGGAGCAAAAGGTAAAAATTTATACATGCCTTTAAGAGGTGCTGTTATAGGACAGCTCCACGGACCAGATATGGGCAAAACTTTCATAATATTAGGAAAAGAAAATCTTATAGAAAGATTAAAATATTCCCTAAATAACTATACTAAATAAAGGAAGTGAAGATATGAAACTTTATAATTCCTTAACAAGAACAAAAGAAGAGTTTAAACCATTAGAAGATAATATAGTAAAAATTTATGTCTGCGGACCAACTGTTTACAATTATATACATGTAGGAAATGCTAGACCTATGGTTATATTTGATACTTTACGAAGATATTTTCTTTATAAAGGATATGATGTAAAGTATGTAGTTAATTTTACAGATATAGACGATAAAATGATAAAAAAAGCTCAAAAAGAAAATACTACAATTAAAAAAATAGCTGATAAATACATAAAAGAATTTTTAAAAGATTCCAACGGATTAAATATACACGAAGAGAAAACAATCCACCCAAGGGCCACGGAAAATATTGGTGAAATAATAAGTTTTATAAAAAAGCTGGAAGAAAAAGGATTTGCATACAATATAGATGGAAATGTATACTTTGATATTTCAAAAGATAAAAACTACGGTAAATTATCTAACAAGAATTTAAACGACCTTATATCCGGCGCCAGAGTAGGAGTAAATGAAGATAAAAAAAGCCCTGCGGATTTTGCCCTTTGGAAGAAAGAAAAACCGGGAGAACCATCTTGGGATAGCCCATGGGGGAAAGGAAGACCTGGGTGGCACATAGAATGTTCTGTAATGTCAAGAAAACATCTTGGAGATACCATAGATATCCATGCTGGTGGTGAAGATCTTCAGTTTCCCCATCACGAAAACGAAATAGCTCAAAGTGAAAGCCTCACAGGAAAACCCTTCGCAAGATTCTGGCTCCATAATGGAATGATAAATATTGATGACGAAAAAATGAGCAAATCTTTAAACAACTTTTTTACAGTAAGAGAGGTAAGCGAGCTTTATGATTTAGAGATAATTAGGTTCTTTATACTGTCAGGTCATTACAGAAAACAAATAAACTACAGCAGAGAAACCATAGAACAGGCTAAAAGTTCTTTAGAAAGACTGTACAATGGAAAAAGAGCTTTAGAATACATGTATAAAAATAATTCATCAGGAGAAATTGATGAAGAAATAGTGGCTAAAATCAAAGGCTTTCAATCTCAATTTGAAGAAGCTATGGATGATGATATTAATACAGCTGATGCTGTTTCAGCTATGTTTGACATGGTGAAATTTATCAATACAGAATTTGACGAATTTACCTCAAAAGAAACCGTAAAAAGCACTTTAGAAGTATTTGACAAGTTGGCAGATGTGTTGGGGATTTTGTACAAAGATGATGATAGTTTATCAGAAAAAGAAAAAGATTTAATTGAAAAAAGAAAAGAGGCGAGAAAGAATAAAGATTATGATCTTGCCGATGAATTAAGAGATGAATTATTAAAACTGGGAGTACAGGTAGAAGATACAAGAGAAGGTATGAAGTGGAAGAAAATAAGATAGAGAAGGATAAATATGATAAGAGAAAATGACAAAATCGACACGAGGATGTTGTCTCCAGTACAATTAGCTTACATAGGAGATGCAGTATATGAATTACTAGTTAGAACTTATATAATAACAAACAAAGAACTAACTATAAACAAAATGCATAAGTCTGCAGTTGATTTTGTAAAAGCAGAAACCCAAGCATATTATATAAAAAAAATTGAAGATAAACTGACTGAAGAAGAAAAAGACATAGTTAGAAGAGGCAGAAACTGTAAATCTACACCACCAAAAAATGCAGATTTCATGGATTATAAATATGCCACAGGATTTGAAGCCTTAATAGGATATTTATATTTGAGACAAGACAAAGAAAGAATATTTCAATTATTTGATTTGATATTATCTATAGAAGAGGAATGAAATTAAAATGAGAATTATTTCTGGTAAAAATCCGGTAAAAGAAGCGATAAAAACAAAAAAAGTATTAAAAGTATATATAAGTAAAAAATTAAAAAATAAAGATAAAAAAGACATTGAAAACCTTTCTGAAAAATATAATGTAAAAAGACTTTATGTTGATGATGATAAAATAGATAAAATTTCAGACACAAGAGTTCATCAAGGAGTTGCCGCTGAAGCAAAGGATTTTGAATATTCTTCAATAGAAGAATCAATCAGATTAGCGGAGGATAAGGGAGAAAAGCCTTTCTTTATAATATTAGACCAAATTACCGACGTCAACAACTTAGGAGCGATAATTAGAAGTGCAGAATGTTCTGGAGTTCATGGCGTTGTGATACCTAAACATAGAAGTGCTAAAATAAATGAAACGGTTTCTAAAACATCAGCAGGAGCAGTTGAGTTTATTAATATAATTCAGGTAACAAATTTAAACAGGACAATAGAGGATCTAAAAGAAAAAGGGTTCTGGGTTTATGGAGCAGACATGAATGGAGATAAATACTACTACGAAGAAGATTATAGTACACCTGTTGCTATAGTAATAGGAAGTGAAGGCTCAGGAATAAGCAGATTAGTAAGGGAAAACTGCGACGTAATTATAGAAATCCCTATGAAAGGAAAAATAAATTCACTAAATGCATCAAGTTCTGCCTCAATATTAATGTTTGAGGTAATGAAAAAGAGGGATGTTAATGAATCCTAGATTGAAAGAAATACTATTTGTTGATGGTTATAATGTAATAAATTCCTGGCCTAATTTAATAAGAATATTAAAAGACAATAATATAGATGAAGCAAGAGAAAAACTTATAGAAATACTTTCTGAATATCAAGCATATAAAAAAATACATATTGTTTTAGTATTTGATGCATATAAGGTAAAGAATAGTATAAGAAAAAAAGAAACCTTCAATAATTTAGAAGTAATTTACACAAAAGAAAGAGAAACCGCAGATACTTATATTGAAAGAAAATTGGATTTGACAGGAAGAAAACACAAGGTAACTGTAGCAACCTCAGATAATACTTTACAGCAAATAGTTTTATCTAGAGGAGGAATTAGAATGTCTTCAAGAGAGCTTTACTTTGAAGTTAAAAATACAAAGTCTGAAATTAGAAGAAAAAATCAAAAAATTAAAGACAGGGATTTCATAAAAACCCTAGATATAAACAATGAAACATTAAGGAAATTAAATAATTTGAGGAAAAAAAGAGATTAATTAATTATTGACAATAAAAATGCTTAATAGTAAAATTATACCGTTATGTATATTGCCCATGTAGCTCAGGAGGTAGAGTACTTGCATGGTAAGCAAGAGGTCACCGGTTCAAATCCGGTCATGGGCTCCATATAAAATACAAAACTTAAGGAGGAAAAAGAAATGGCAAAGCAAAAATTTGAAAGAA